>JAGHBH010000074.1 GCA_021161085.1 Thermoplasmata archaeon
ATCCTGAGCCGTTCCACCCCATTCCACCCCCACCGAACTCCCCCCTTCTCCCATTCTATGGTACCCGGCGGCTTGTGGGTGATATCATATACCACCCTGTTGACCCTGTCCCCCATGGAGTTCGTTATCCTCACGGAGATCCTCTCCAGAACCCGGTGGGGTATCTTGAAATAGGCGGCGGTCATGCCGTCCACAGACTCAACGGCCCGCACTCCGATCGTGTACCCGTACGCCCTCACGTCACCCTGGACCCCCACGGTGCGCAGAGGCAGAAGGACTGCAAAATACTGCCAGGGAAGCTCCATCTCCCCCCTCTCCGCGGCGGCCTCTATCTCCGTCTCCACGATATGACACGCCTCCCTCACTATCTCCACCCTATCCCTCGTAGCCTCACCTATTATCCTTATGGCCAGACCCGGCCCGGGGAAGGGCTGCCTCTCGGCCACCTCCACACCCAGAAAACGGCCCACCTTCCGGACCTCATCCTTGTACAGGTCCCTCAGGGGTTCCACCAGCTCCAGCACCATGTCCTCCGGGAGGCCTCCGACGTTGTGATGGCTCTTTATCGTGTCCCGCATCTCCCCACCGCTCTCGATCCAGTCGGGCGCTATGGTCCCCTGGATGAGATACTCGGCCCCCCACTCCCTGGCCTCCCGCTCGAACACACGGATGAACCGCTCGCCTATTATCTTCCTCTTCCTCTCAGGCTCCTCCACACCCTCCAACGCCGAAAAGAACTCGTCGCTGGCATCCACGATCCTGTGGTTGACACCCAGCCTGGAGAGCATGGACTCCACGGCCTCGGTCTCCCCCTTCCGCATGAAACCCGTGTCCACGAAAACCGCCCTCAGCCTGTCGCCTATCGCCCTGGCCACGAGGACTGCTGCCACGGTGCTGTCAACACCTCCGGAACAGGCTATTATCGCCCGCCCCTTTACGGTCTCACGCAACTCCTGGACCTTCCTCTCCACGAAATCCTCGGCATCAAACATTCGCATCCCTACCCGTACATCCAATCATTCCCGACGGCCTTCCAGACAACCTGTTCCAAGAGTCCATCCGTCATCCCCCGCCCCCGCCGCCATGCTTCGAGGCATAGGCCTCCTCCACCTCGGCGGAATCCCTCTCAACCTTCCTGGCCGTCTCCATCCTGTAATCCGCAAGCCGGGCGGCCAGGGATTCGTCCCTGAGGGAGAGGATGGAAACTGCCAGAAGGGCGGCGTTCTCCCCCCGGTCCAGCCCTACGGCGGCGACCGGGATACCTGGGGGCATCTGCACAACGGACAGTATGGAATCCATGTTCACCTTTCCGGAGACCGGGACACCTATCACCGGTTTGAGGGTCAGGGAGGCCACCGCACCCGGGAGGGCCGCCGAGAGTCCGGCGATGCATATGAAAACGTCCCCACCGCTCTCCGTCACTATCCTCTCCACCCTCTCCGGGGTCCGGTGGGCAGAAGCCACATATATCTCCCAGTCCACACCGAAACGCTCCAGCACGGCCACCGCCTTGTCGGCCACTGGCTTATCACTCTTGCTGCCCAATATGAGCACTACCTTCATACGGCGTCCTCCTCGTGCGAGGGCAACAACTCCACATAGTTAAGGATTTCCCACACGACACCCTGGCCCGGTGCGAAGGGAAAAAGTAGAGAGGGAAGCGGCCAGAAAAACCCGGCCGCCGCATCCATGGTATCTACGCCTTCATTATGGCCCCGAGGAATATTCCCAGACCGGCCAGAGCCCCGATTATGGTGGCGGTAAGGAAGACCACGGTATATTTGATTATCAGCATGGTCTGGACGGGAATCAGCGCCGGGTCGCCCATGAACCTCTCGCTTCCCGCGACCACGTACAGTATTCCTATGAGCAGCCCGGCCACCAGAAGACCGGCACCTATGGCCCTGCTCTTCCCGCTTCCGAAATACACGGTAAAGGCCCCGCTCAGCACCAGCATCAGAGACATCACGAGCACTACCACACTGATGAACACCCACAGGGTCGTCGTCCCATCCAGCGGCTCCATATCTTCTCACCTCGCTTTTTCCAAGTCCACATCCATGATATTTCATTCGTCAGCATCAACGCAGCCCGTCTCACAGCTTGACGCCGGGATACGTCTCGGTCTCCACCACACCGTCAATGGTCCTTATCTGGTCCGTGACTATCTTCACCAGGACATCGAAATCCCTGACCTCCAGCTTGGCCATGAAATCATACTTACCCAGCAGCGGATGGAGTTCCACTATCTCCTTTATCTTCAGCAGCTTCTTGTAGACCTCCTGCTCCCGGGCAGGTGCCACGCTTATCAGCACGAATCCTATCGCCATGTCTTATCCCCAGGCCCATACTCCCATATGCCGTTAAATAACTTTCGGAGACATGGGAAAGGCGGCGGCTACCGCAGCGGCTACCCCACGCTCCAGCCGCGCTCAGCAAGCCTGGCCTTCACCATATCCCACGTGGGCAGGCTCATCTGGGGTCCCTTGGCCTCCACCACGAAAGATGCGGCGGCCGAGGCGAAAAGAGCGCTCTTCCAAACATCGAGGTCCCTGGCCCATGCGGCGTAGAAACCACCCCTGTAAGCGTCCCCGGCGCCTGTGGTGTCCACCACCCTCTCGGCGGCAACCAGGGGAATGTCCAACCTCACCCTCCGGCATCCGGAGCACCA
The DNA here is from genome assembly GCA_021161085.1 of Thermoplasmata archaeon. Classification (GTDB taxonomy): domain Archaea; phylum Thermoplasmatota; class Thermoplasmata; order JAGHBH01; family JAGHBH01; genus JAGHBH01. The sequence continues at coordinate 2,672 of JAGHBH010000074.1, forward strand.
ATGGTCTCCACCAGGTAAAACACAGTCGAACAGGCCGCTCTCCGGGTCGTAATATACGGTGCTGCCCCTGTCCTTTCTGGTGACCACCAGCAGGGCCACCCGGCCCGCCAGATCTTCCTCCGTCTCCAGCCCGAGATAGCCGAGGGCCCTGGACATCTCCGATTCGTTGCAGAACAGTCCCGTGGAGAGGGAAAGCATCCTGGCGAACATCTCCGGGGAATACACATAATGCAGCTCCTGGGCCGGGTCAAGGAAGACCGGTATCCCCCTCTGGACCGCCTCCTCCACCATACGGATGTAATGCTCCGGCCTCCCGGTCGAGATATGGACCACCCCAACGTCATCCAGAAGTCCGGGAGGGAGGACAGCCCTTTCGGGGGAGGCCATGGGGCCCTGGTTGATGATCGCTATCTGGTCGTGGTTCCTGTCCGAGAGTATGAGACAGGTAGGCGTCAGCGCGCCCTCCACCACCACCAGGCCGGAGAGATCCACACCATCCTCCTCCAGGGCCTCCTTGTAGTCCGCCGGAAAATCACCGCCAACGAGAGAATAGAGCCTGACGGCCGCACCCAGCCGGGCCGCTGACCTGGATATGTTGGCCCCCGTACCCCCGAAATACCTCTTCTGGCTCACCATCTCTATGGAGGTGTTGGGCTCGGGAAAACGCTCCACCTCCCCTATATAATCCAGATTGGTGTGTCCGCAAACCAGGAGACGGGGGCCGTCGGGCCTGAGACCCACAGGGGGTCTCCCTCCCCCCTCCCGTCCGCCGCTGCCTGCCGAAGGGCCGGTCATGTCCCCTCCCGCCACGAGGAGAGATACCTCCGCTGCTCTTCGGTCAGCGTGTCGATGCTCACACCCATGGCATCCAGCTCCAGCCTGGCCACCCTCTCGTCTATCTCCCGGGGAACCGGGTGCACGCCGGGTTCCAGTTCTCCCGCATGGCTGACGACATGGGCGGCGCACAGCGCCTGGATGGCGAAGCTCATGTCCATTATCTCCACCGGATGACCCTGGCCCACCGCCAGGTTGACCAGACGGCCCTCCGCCAGGAGGTCTATCCTCCGGCCGTCCCCAAGCACATACCGGTCAACGAACTCGCGAACCCTCCGCCTTTCCCTGGCCAGGGAGGAAAGGGCTTCTTTGTCGACCTCATTGTCGAAATGGCCGGCGTTCGCCAGCACACAGCCGTCCTTAATCCTCTTGAAGTGCTCGGAGGACACGACGCCCGCACACCCCGTGGCGGTTACCAGAAAATCGGCATCCTCCACAGCCTCGGCCATGGGGAGCACGTCGAAACCGTCCATCCTGGCCTCCACGGCCTTGACAGGGTCCACCTCGCACACGGCCACCCTGGCCCCCATGCCCCTGGCACGCATGGCGATGCCGCGGCCGCACCACCCATACCCTGCCACAACGAAACGTTTGCCGGAGAGCTGGAGGTTGGTGGCGGTCATTATCCCGTCCAGCGTGGACTGGCCGGTGCCATATCGGTTGTCGAAGAGGTGCTTCATGTCCGCATCGTTCACGTCCATGACCGGAAAACGCAGCACCCCCTCGGAGGCCATGGCCCTGAGCCGCACTATGCCCGTTGTGGTCTCCTCGTTGCCGCCCACAATGTTGTCCAGCAGTTCCTTCCTGGTGGTGTGCACCAAGGATATGAGGTCCGTGCCGTCGTCGATTATCACCTCCGGACCGAGGTCAAGCACCCTGTTGAGATGCTCGTAATACTCCTCCCTCGTCTCCCCCTTCCTCGCATAGGTCTCCAGTCCGTAGTGCTCCCTCAGGGCCGCGGCCACGCTGTCATCCGTGGACAGAGGGTTGCAGCTGGCCAGCCTCACACGGGCCCCCGCCTCCTTCAACGTCAGCGCCAGTATTCCGGTCTTTGCCTCCGTGTGAAGCGCCATGGAGATCTTGACGCCCTTCAGCACTCCGGAGGACTTCAACTCCTCCCTCACACGGGCCAGCACTGGCATGTGCTCCCTGGCCCACTCCAGCCGGAGGACTCCCTTTTCAACCAGGTCGATTTCATCCTTTTCAGTCATGGAGGGGGGGAAGCAGAAGGGGGATATGAGGGTTTTGGATGTGTAAACATTCTGCTATCCAGCACCCTCTCCAGGCGAAACGCCCCCGGAATGAGGACGGGACGAAACCCCTTTAACCTCCCTCTCCCATGCCGCCATGAGGCCGGGGCCCCGGCCGGGACGGTGTGATAATGGAAGATCATCTGGTCAGGTTCGGAGAAAGACTGGGAGCCGACTACGTGGAGATAAGGCGGGAGGAGACCCGGGGGACGGTGTTGGAGATGAAGAACGGCATGCTGGAGAAGGCCATCTCCGCATCGGATGTGGGATATGCCATAAGGGTGCTGGCCTCCGGCAGATGGGGTTTCTCCTCCGCCAACCGGGAGGACAGGGCGGCTTTGGAGGGGGCGGTGGCCGCTGCCGTACGGTGTGCCAGGAGCGCATCGTCCGCTCCGGGGGAGGAGATAACACTGCCCGAGATGGAGGGGGCGAAGGGCCGGGTGGAATGGAAGGCCAGGCGTGATCCGGAGGACATGGACATGGAGGGGAAGCATTCCATCCTGGCGGAGGTTGACGGGGCCGTCAGGGATAACGGGGACGTTCGGGTGTTCACCGGGGCCTACAGCGACGGGCTCCGGCATGTCAGGGTGGTCTCCTCCCTGGGCATGGAGGTGGAGAGCACGGTGGTCCGCACCGTCATCCAGGGTATGGTGGTGGGCTCCAGAGGGGGCAGGATGGCCCAGTACAGGTTCCGCATCGGCGGCACCCGGGGCCTGGAGCTTTTCGACGAGGAGGAGCCCGTGGAGAAGGGACGGGAGGCGTCGGAGGCTGTATCCCGGATACTGGACGCACGGGCCGCTCCCGCAGGACGGTTTCCCGTGGTGGCCGATCCCGCCCTGACAGGGGTGTTCATCCACGAGGCCCTGGGACACGGGGTGGAGGGGGATATCGTGTCTTCCGGCGGCTCGGTGTTCACTGGCAGGTTGGGAGATGAGGTGGCGTCTCCCCTGGTGTCCGTGTACGACGACCCCACCTGGGAGGGGGCCTTTGGCTCTTTCCCCTTCGACGACGAGGGGCTTCCCGCCAGGAAGAAGACCATAATAGAGAGGGGGGTGCTGCGGGGGTACATACTCAACATGGAGAGCGCCAGGAAGCTCGGTCTGGAGCCAAACGGGGGAGCCAGGGCGGAGTCCTATTCCTATTCTCCCCAGGTGAGGATGAGCAACACCTACATAGCCGGTGGCGATATGACCTTCGAGGAACTGCTGGAGGACATAAAGCTGGGTGTCTATGCCAAGGGAACCCGGGGCGGACAGGTTGACACCGCCAGGGGAACCTTCCAGTTCGGCGCCCAGGAGGCCTTTCTGATAGAGGACGGAGAACTCGGCATGCCCCTGAGGGATGTCGCCCTGGCCGGCTCCATACTGGACATACTGAAGAACATAGACGGCCTGGGGTCCGATCTCCGGCTCGGGGACCCGGGTTTCTGCGGCAAGGGGGGCCAGATGGTCCCGGTGGGCGACGGCGGCCCCCACATCCGTATAAAGGAGGCCGTGGTGGGAGGCACGGGAGGAGGTGAATGATCATGGGAAAGAAGACTCAAAAGGAGACCGGGGGAGGGGGGAG
>JAGHBH010000062.1 GCA_021161085.1 Thermoplasmata archaeon
CCCCCGGCCATCACACCACCCCCCCGACACGGCAGGGGCCCCTGGACGGCATCAGGAACCACCTCCTATGACCTCGTCCAGTATCTCGACCGCGGTGTCGAACAGCTCCCTGGCCCTGGCATCGCTCCTGGATTCGGCCGTTATTCTGAACTTCGGCTCCGTGCCGGACGCCCTGACCAGCACCCACCCGTCCTCCGTGTCCACCCGGATGCCGTCCACATCCGTTATCCTGCCCTCCAGCCGGCGGAGGCGGTCGTACACGCCGGGAACCACCTCGCTCCTCCTCTCCGGGGGATAGGTGACGTTCTTCCGGTATATAGGATACCTGGGCAAACGGTCCACAAGGGCCCCCAGAGTCTCCCCGCCATCCTTTGCCTCCAGAGCCATCCGGGCCAGACGGACGGCGGCGTATATCCCGTCGGGGAAATAACCGTATTCCGAGAACGTCCATGTGGCTGAGGGCTCCGCCCCGAAATCCCCCTCCACCTCCTTCAGTTTCTCCGTCACATAGACATCGCCGACCCGACACCGGAAGACCTCACCGCCCTCTTTGCCCTTCACCATGTCGTCCACGGCCATGGTGGCGTTCACCGGAACCACCACCCTCCTGCCTGCGAACTCTCTGGCGAACAGCAGCACGATGATGTCGCCCCCCAGAAACCTCCCCCTCTCGTCAACAGCGGTCATCCTGTCAGCATCCCCATCGTGAGCCAGCCCGATATCCGCACCCCAGGAGACCACGGTCTCCTTCAACACCGCCAGGTTCTCCTCCTCGGGCTCGGAGGGACGGCCGGGGAAGGAGCCGTCGGGATTGGCGTTTATGGACAGCACCTCGCACCCCAGCATCCTGAGCAGCCTGGGAGAGATCAGGGAGGCCGAGCCGTTGCCCGGGTCCACCACAACCCTCAGGCCCTTCAAGGAGGGGATATGCCGCATTATCCTATCCATGTGAAAGGCCACGGCATCCTCCCGGACATGATACCGGCCGACGTTGTCCCACTTCGCCCTCCTGAAATCCCTGCGGGCTATCATCTCCTCCAGCCGGCGCATCTGGGGCGTGTTGAAAGAAGTGCCGTCCGGATTCCAGAACTTCACCCCGTTGTACTCCGGAGGGTTGTGGGAGGCCGTGACCATGAGACCACAGTCGTAGTCGGCGGCGAGGCCGGCTATCGTCGGGGTGGCTACCACACCCGCATCCCACACGTCACAGCCGGCGGCCATCAGCCCCGCCATGAGCGACCTGGAGAACATCTCACCCGTCCACCGGGTGTCCCTGCCCACCACACACCGACCGTACAGCGAGCCCACGGCAGCGCCGATATCCATGGCCAGCTCGGGGGTGAAATCCTTTCCGACAACACCCCGGATGCCCGAAGAGCCGAACAGTCCCATACAAACACCACCAGAGGGGAAAGGCGGCGGATATTAATACTCTTCTCCCCCCTCCTCCCCCCGGCCCGTCGCGCCCGGAGGCACACTATCTGCCATACCTCCGCTGCCTCATCTGATACGAACGGATAGCCCGCAGGAAATCTATCTTCCTGAACCCCGGCCAATAGACATCCGTGAAATACAACTCGCTGTAGGCCAGCTGCCACAGAAGAAAGTTGGAAATCCTCTCCTCGCCAGAGGTACGGAGGACGAGATCGGGATCCGGATAGGGACTCGTATAGAGATACTTGGAAAACAGCTTCTCGTCTATCTCCTCCTCCCTCAACTTGCCCTCCTTGACATCCCTCACGATGGAACGGATAGCCCTCACGATCTCCTCCCTACCACCATATGCTATGGCGATGTTGTAAAAATAGGAATCATAGTCCTTGGTCCTCTTCTCGGCGTAGGCGATCGCCTCCTGGACATCCTCGGGCAGGAGCTCCCGCTGTCCTATCACCTGGACGTGAATCTTGTGCTTGTGAATCCGCTCGTCCTCCGCCAGACGCCTGAAATTCTCGGCGAACATCCGCATCAGGGCGTCAACCTCCTCCGGCTTCCTGTTGAGATTCTCCGTTGAGAAGGCATAGACGGTGAGCACCTTTATACCCGTCTCCAGACACCAGTTCATCACCTCCTCCAGCTTGTCCTTCCCCATCTCATGGCCCTCGGTGGGATGCAACCCGAACTCCTGGGCGAAACGCCGGTTGCCATCCATGATAATGGCCAGATGCTGAGGAATCGGCCCCCCCTCTATCTCCTGCAAAAGCCTCTTCTCATACGCCTTGTAAGCGGTGGCGGAAATGGCACGGGTTATATCCCTGGACACGGAGGACACCCTCATCCAGACACGACACCCTCCCACAGGGGGAGGGAACGGTGCATCAGGATATGTCCATCACGACCACATCCCTGACCGCCTTCATGCTGTTGAACGGCAGGATAATCCTGCCCTGGGCGTCCACCTGGAACAGACGGGGCTCAACATCCTCCGCCGGCACCACAAGAACATGCTGCACCTCGCCGGTCTTCGTATCAATGACAAAGTTCTCTATCATTCCCAGTATCTGGCCGTCGTTCGTCATCACGGTCTTACCCCGCAGCTCCGTGGCGAATTTCTTCATCCTCAACACCTCTCTGGCATACTCCTATACTACCATCACATCACACAGACCGGACACCCGCCATCCATCCGGGGCACCGGCCCACCAGTATCCTAAAGACAACATAGTATTTTATAGTTTCCTCCCCGCCTTTTCCCGCCTCCGGCGGCAAAACGTGGGCGAAAAAAGAGGAGAAAACGAACTCGCATATATCAACACCCGCCTTTTTGCTGACGCAAAAACGTGGGCGAAAAAAGAAAACGAACTCGCATATATCAACACCCGCCTTTTCCCGCCTCCAGTCCTCGGGGAAACCCGCATAAAAAGCCGAACGGCGGTCATACCAGGCAGAAACCGCAAAAGCGGGAAACCGGCCATATAACACCGATGTTTGGCGGGTCTATGAGGCGCCTAAGCCAGATGCCTGCTCGTTGTCCGAGTCGTAAAACAAAAAGCCCAACCGGGATTTTGGCTTTTGGCCCGACATTACACTATCTCCGATAAATGTTGTCATGATGGTCATAGTCCTCGATTATAATCAATCCTTTTTCTTCGTCTATGGAAAATACCAGGACAAAACTCTTATTGATATGCACCCTTTTTAGATGTTGCAATGGTCGTTTCAGATTCTTATACCTGTGCGGATTCTCCTTTATCTCCTCGATTTTATTAAATATTGAGGACTTTGAACAACCTGTGCTTTTCGTTTCCATTTGTTTTTTTCCGGTGATTCGCAGTCATTTTC
>JAGHBH010000022.1 GCA_021161085.1 Thermoplasmata archaeon
ATATCACCTTCAACGGGGGAATGGGGTCGGGGGATAAAAACGTTCCCGACCGCCGCAGGATATTAGAGGGTGTTCTTCCCCCATCACTGGCCGAGCATCTTCTCGAACCTCCCCAACCCCATTACATATCTCCCGTGTCTGCCCCGGCCTATCACCCCACTGGACTCTCTGGCCTCTACTTCAAACCTATTCCGCCAGCCGTTTGAGCATGTCGGAGACGAAGAGCCAGAACCGGCCCACGCTCTCTATGTCCACCCTCTCGTCCGGGCTGTGGGGGTTCTGTATCTCCGGGCCTATGGAGATCATGTCCATGCCCGGGTATTTCTCCCCTATGACCCCGGTCTCCAGACCGGCGTGGATGGCCTTGACCTCCGGCTCCTTTCCGAACAGGCTGGCGTAGGATTCCTTGGCCACGGCCAGCAGCCGGGAGTCCAGGTTGGGCTTCCACCCGGGATAGGCGTCGGTGTGCTCCACCCCGGCACCGGCCAGTATGCCTATGGATTCTATCCTCCTGCGGGTCTCCTCCAGCTCGGACGCCACGCTGGACCGGCTGCTGGTGTGCACCTTGAAGGCCTCCTCTTCCAGCCGCACCGCCGCCAGGTTGGTGGATGTCTGCACCAGCCCCTCTATGTCGTAGCTCATCTTCAGCACTCCGTGGGGGAGGGCGTTCAAAAGCTCCAGAACCCTAGATGTCGAGCCCTCCGAGAGGGGCGTGGGAGCGCTCTCCCCTTTCTCCACCAGCACCTCCAGGCCGGGGTCTATTTTGCTGTATTCCTCCTTTATGGATGAGGCCATCTTTTCTATCATCCCCCTTGCCCTCTCCAGGTCCGGGACATACACCACCGCATGGGCTTCCCTGGGGATGGCGTTGTGCTTGTCCCCTCCCTCCAGCACGGCTATCCGCACGTCTCCCCCCAGGGCCAGGAGGACTCTGGTGAGTATCTTTATGGCGTTGCCCCGCTGTTCGTGGATGTCTCCCCCGGAGTGGCCGCCCCTCAGGCCTCGGACCTTGACGATCGCGGGCGTCCATCCTCCTGGCGTGGGCTCCCTTTTCACAGGGAGGGAGAGGTGGGTGTCCCCGCCGCCGGCGCATCCGACGTAGATGGTGCCGTCCTCCTCGCTGTCCAGGTTGATCATTATCCTCCCCTCCAAGAAGCCGGGTTGGAGGGCGAAGGCCCCTGTGAGGCCGGTCTCCTCGTCCACCGTGAAGAGAGCCTCTACGGGTCCGTGGACCAGTTCCTTCGAGTCCAGTATGCCGAGGGCGGTGGCCACGCCTATGCCGTCGTCCGCCCCGAGGGTGGTTCCCCTGGCGTAGAGCCAGCCGTCACGGATATCCAGCCGTATGGGGTCCCTGGAGAAGTCGTGCTCCACCTCTCTATTCTTCTCGCACACCATGTCCAGATGTGACTGCAGGACCACGGTGGGGGCGTTCTCCTTTCCGGGCGAGGCGGGTTTCTTGACCAGCACGTTGCCCACGGCATCCCTCTCCACGCTGAGACCACTCTCTCTGGCGAAGTTCACGACGTATTCCGCCGCCTTCTCCTCGTGCTTGGAACATCGGGGTATCCTTCTGATGTCGTCGAAGAACCGCCATATCTCCCTGGGCTCGAGGTCTGAAATGTCTTCCACATACATGAACCATCACCTTGGCGGGCGGAGGGGATAGCGGGGATAAAAGGGTTTGCCCCGGACGATGCCGTGTGCTCTGTTCCTCTCGCATCCATCTGCGGTATAGGGCCGCCTACGGCCCGTCCTACGGCCGCCCCTTCAGGACCGAACGAGGCTTATAGGATGTTCTTCTGTATTATCCTCCCGTCCCAATATGCCCCTGGCCGCCAGTATTCCGGTGGCCGCCGCGTTCACCAGGTCCCGGGAGTGGCCGGAGCCGTCGCCCGCCGCATAGAGCCCCGGCAGGCTGGTCTCCATTGCCCCGTTGACCTCTATCTCCATGGCGTAGTATTTTATCTCCGGGGCGTACAGGAGGGTGGAGTCTGCCGCTACGCCGGGGATGATGTTGTTCAGGACCTCCAGTCCCTCCACTATGTCGGTCACCAGCCGGTGGGGGAGGGCCATGGAGATGTCCCCCGGGGTCACATCCCGCAGGGTGTTCCTCAGGATGTTCCGCTCTATCCTCTTTCTGGTGCTCCTCCGTCCCTGCCGGAGGTCTCCCATGCGCTGGAGTATGGGCTTCCCCCCGCCGATGGTTGTTGCCAGCTGGGCGATGGACTTCCCGTATTCCGTTGTGTTCTCCAACGGCTCCGTGAGATCTATCTGGACCAGGAAGGCGAAGTTGGTGTTCTCCGACTTCTTCCCCTGGAGGGCGTGTCCGTTCACCCCTATGGTGTCCCCGTACTGCTCCTTCACCACGAACCCGCAGTGGTTGGTGCAGTAGGTCCTCACGAAATCCCCGTAGGTCTTCGTCCAGATGTGGAACTTCGGGTCCAGGTTTATGCTGGTGATGGGTTCCATGAGGATGGAGGGCACCTCCACCCGGACGCCCACGTCTATCGGCCCGTAGCGTGCCCGCAGCCCGTGTTTTTTGACAAGGAAACTGACAAGGTCCGCCCCCACCCTACCGGGGGCCAGGATGGTATAAGGGGCACGATACTCGCCTTTGGAGGTCCTGACGCCGACACACCGTCCGCCCTCCACCAGTATGTCCTCCACCCGGGTGTCGGTGAGAAAACGCACCCCCCTGTCCGTCAGGCTGGCGGCATGGTCGGATATCACCCTGGGAGCCAGATCGGAGCCTATGTGCCTCTGCACGATGTCCAGGAATCTGGCGCCGTGGCTCGCCGCCTTCCTCTTCAACTCCTCCAGTTCCCTCTCCTCTCCCTTGTAGAGCCGCTCCGGAGCCCCGTGTCTGAGGAATATCCTGTCAACCTCCTCCACCAGCCGCCACGCCTCCTCCTCGTCCCCAACAAGGGCGGCCAGGTCCCCCCCTATGTCCGGACGGAGGTTCAGCGTGCCGTCGGAGAACGTGCCCGCTCCGCCGACACCGCACATGATATCGCATACCTCACACTCAGCACACACGCCGGTCTTCTCCAACGGACACCTGCGCCGGTCAACGCTCTTCCCCTTGTCTATCACAAGAACCCTTCTGCCGGCCTCTGCGAGAACGTCGGCAGCGAACATCCCCGCCGGCCCGGCTCCGATTATCACGACATCCTGCAATCCGAATGCCTCCGCCCCCCGAGGGAGAAAATGATATATAAGCGTTATCAGGCTCCCTGGGACCTCTGACGGGTTCACACCCATATGTCCCGGAATATTTATATACCCCCTCTTTTGTTGCCTGCACCCCAACATACGCCCGGCCTATATGTATGAGATATATAGGTATATGAGACAAAGAAGGAAAGAAGGAGACGAATGTTGGTGTAACCAGACGCCGAGGGACAAGCCCCTTGAGGGCCTCCCGCACCTCGCCGTCCCCCCTGTTGTGGCGGCGTCCAGGGCGTCACGGTTGCCGGGCTGAAAGGTGTGTTGGGCGAGGAGAACCCCCCGTGGAACCCTGATAGTGGGGGCAATCTCCCGACAGCGGACCATGTCCGTGTGCGCAGGAAGCAGACATAGGAGGAAACCCTATGGCCAAGAAACACCATCCAAAGAGAGGTTCCCGCGGATATTCGCCCCGGGTTAGAGCACGGAGGGAGGTCCCACGCCTCTCCACGTGGCCCGAGGGCGGCGAGAAGCCGAAGATCCAGGGGTTCGCCGGCTACAAGGCCGGAATGACCCACGCTTTCGTGGTGGACTACAGGAAGAGCAGCACCACCGCCGGCCAGGAGGTCAGGGTGCCGGTGACCGTGGTGGAGACGCCCCCCATGAAGGTGGCCGCCGTCAGGGTGTACGAGGAGACGGCCTACGGGCTGAGAACCCTGGGCGAGGCGTGGGCGAAGAAGCTGGACCCCAGGCTGAGGGACAGGTTTCCCATACCCAAGAAGCACAACCCCACGAAGGCGCTGAAGGAGATGGAGAAGAAGGAGAACATCTCCGACGTCAGGGTGATAATGCACACCATCCCCGAGAAGGTCTCAGGGGTGCCAAAGAAGGTGCCCGATGTCATGGAGGTCAGGATAGGCGGCGGCACCGTACCCGAACGGCTGGAGTACGCCAAGGGGCTCCTGGGCAAGGAGGTGTCTTTCACGGATTTCACCCGGCCGGGCCACATGGTGGATGTGATAGCGGTCACCAAGGGCAAGGGGTTCCAGGGTCATGTCAAGAGGTGGGGTGTCAAACTCCTCACCCACAAGAACAGCAAGCACAGGCGTATGATCGGTACGGCGGGCCCGTGGAGGCCGCATTTCACCATGCCCACGGTTCCCCAGGCCGGACAGACCGGGTATCATCAGAGGACCGAGTACAACAAGAGGGTGCTGAAATACGGCGACAACGGGGAAGAGGTCACACCGGCGGGTGGCTTCCTCCACTACGGTGTCGTCAAGAACCCCTATGTCGTCCTCCACGGCTCCGTCCCGGGGCCGGCCAAGAGGCTGGTCAGGTTCCGGGATCCGGTGAGGGCCCACGAGTACGAGCCTGTTGAGCCCGAGATCGTGTATATCTCCAAGGAATCCAAACAGGGGGTGTGATAGATGGCTGAGAAGACCGGAAAGACCGCCAGGAAGGCCTCTTCCAAGACGGGGACGAGGAAGAAAGTGGCGAAGAAGCCCGTGGAGAAGGGGGGTGTGACCGTCCCTGTGCTGGGGCTGGACGGAAAGAAGAAGGGAACCGTTGCGCTGCCCCCCGTGTTCAACACCCCCGTGCGGGCCGACCTCATCCACCGTGCGGTGGTGGCCGCCGAGGCGAACCGCAGGCAGCCCTACGGCAGCGACCCCCTGGCAGGCACCAGGCATTCCGTGGAGTGGCCGGGCAAGGGCAGGGGCATGGCCAGAACCCCACGGCTGAAGCAGGGCCGGAGGGCGGCCTTCGTGCCCAACGCCGTCGGCGGCAGGAGGGCGTTCCCCCCGCTGGTGGAAAAGGACTATTCCAAGAAGGTTAACGTCAAGGAACGGCGTCTGGCCCGTGCATCGGCGCTGGCCGCCACCGTGGATCCGGAGATTGTGGCCGCCCGGGGCCACAGGTTTTCCGGGGATGTGCGGCTCCCCCTGGTGATATCGGATGAGGTGGAGGATGTGGACACCACCAAGAAGGCGGTCGAGGTGCTGGAAAAACTGGGTGTGGCCGAGGATCTGGAGCGTGTCAAGGAGGGCCGGCATGTGCGTGCCGGTCGGGGTAAGATGCGCGGCAGGCGGTACAAACAGCCCCGCGGTCCGCTGCTGGTGCTGGCCCCCGAGGAGGGCGGGACCACCCGGGGCAAGGCTAGAGGGTTCCGCAACCTGCCCGGTATGGAGGTGGTGTCCATCCACACCCTGGGCACGCATCATCTGGCCCCCGGCGGCCATCCGGGGAGGCTGACGATATACACCGAGAGGGCGGTGAAGTACATGGAGAGGTGGTCCTGATGGCCAGGAAGCACACTTTCAGGTCTCCGTATGAGGTCATCCTGCATCCCTTCGTCACGGAAAAGACGCTTTTCCAGATGGAGCGGGAGAACAAGCTGGAGTTCGTCGTCCATCTGAAGGCCACCAAACGGGATATAAAATGGGCCTTCGAGAAGATGTTCGACTCTCCCGTCGAGAAGGTGAACGTGAAGATAAAGAAGGACGGCAAACACGCCGTGATAAAGCTGAAGGACACGGTCTCCGCCGAGGAGATAGGAATGAGGATAGGGGTGTTCTGATGGGTAAGCCTATAAGAAGTCAGAGAAGAGGAAAGGGAGGCCACGTCTACCGGTCTCCCAGTCACAGGCATCGGGGCGGTGTCAGGAACCCCCGGGCCCCCCAGGGCCTGGGTGTGGTGGTGAAGCTCGACGACGACCCCGGGAGAACCGCTCCCCTGGCCGTGATAAGGCTGGAGAACGGCGAGCGGTACAACATACCTGCGGCGGAGGGCATGTACGAGGGGCAGAAGGTGGAGATCGGTCCCGCCGCCCCCATCTCCGTGGGAAACGTTCTCCCCGTGGGAATGATCCCCGAGGGTACGGCAATATACAACATAGAGCTGCTGCCGGGTGACGGCGGGAAGATAGCCCGTGCGGCCGGCACCTATGGCGTGGTGGTGAGCCACGGAGAGAAGACCGTTGTCCAGCTTCCGTCCGAGCGGTATCTGCATCTGCACAACGACTGCAGGGCCGTGGTGGGGGTCATAGCCGGCAGCGGCAGGAAGGAGCGGCCCTTCGGCAAGGCGGGAAAGGTCTATCACGCTCTCAGGAGCAGGGCGAAGGAGCATGTGAAGGTCCGTGGTATAGCCATGAACCCGGTGAACCACCCCCACGGCGGCGGCGGTCATCAGCATGTGGGAACACCCAGCACGGTGTCCAGACACGCCCCGCCGGGTCGTAAGGTCGGAAGACTGTCTCCCAAGAAGAAGAGGAGGAAGTGAGCATGGCCAGAGGATATACGTCTGCCAAGGCGGCAAGGAGAAAGGCCAGGAAGAGGAAGGGTGCGATCCAGGCCAGGAAGAAGAAGATATTCACCTACAGGGGCTACACCCTGGAGCAGCTTCAGGCCATGCCCCTCTCGGAGCTGGCCGAGATAATGCCCGCCAGGATCAGGAGAACCATCAAACGGGGCTTCAACGTGGAGCAGGAGCGCTTCCTCCAGCGGTTGAGGAGCGGCAAGAAGGCCGTGGTGAGGACGCACAGGAGGGAGATACCCATCCTCCCGGAGTTCGTCGGGAAGAAGATAGCGGTGCACAACGGCAGGGAGTTCGTGGAGATAACCGTGGAGCCCGAGATGATAGGACATTATCTGGGCGAGTTCGCACTGACCAGGAAGGCCGTGAAACACTCCGGCCCGGGTGTGGGTGCGACGAGGTCGTCCAAGTACATGCCGCTGAAGTGATGGTGTGAGGTGAAGGATCATGGTAGGATACACTGCTCACCTTGACCCGGAACGGACCGCCAAGGCCTACGGCAGGGAGCTGGACATCTCCCCCAAGAAGGCCGTGGAGGTGTGCAGGGCCATCAGGGGAATGCGCGTCCCCGAGGCCAAGGAGTTCCTGGAGGCTGTCATAGAGAAGAGACGGCCCGTGCCCTATTACCGCTACAGGCGGGGTACGGCCAACAAGAAGGGCATCCCGGTGGCCGGCGGCTATCCCCAGAAGGTGGCCAGAGCCATTCTCAAGGTGCTGGAGAGCGCCGAGGCGAATGCCGAGCACAAGGAGCTGGACCCCGATGAGATGAGGATCGCGGTCATCGCCGCCCACAAGGGCAGGGTGTTCGAGAATTACATCCCCCGGGCACACGGGCGTGCGACGCCGTTCAACAGGGAGATGACCAACATAGAGATCATTCTTGAAGAAGTGGAGGAATGAACTTGGCCGGAGAACGTAAATTCGTCATAGAGAACGTTCGGAGACATCTCCTCAAGGAGTATGTCAAGGAGACCATATCGGGTGCGGGTTTCGGCGGCCTGGACATACAGCGTACTCCTCTGGGTACGAGGGTGTCGCTCCTGGTGGAACGGCCCGGACTGGTCATAGGTCGGAGGGGAAGCGCCATCAAGATGCTGACCAAGGATGTCTCCGAGAAGTTCGGGTTCGAGAACCCCCAGATAGAGGTCCAGGAGGACAAGAGGCCGGCGCTCAACGCCCAGATCATGGCGGAGAAGCTGGCATCCGCCCTGGAGCGCGGTTGGAAGTTCCGCAGGGCCGGCCACTCGACGGTGAGGAGGATAATGGAGGCCGGCGCCAAGGGATGCCAGGTGACGATCTCCGGCAAGCTCACGGGCCAGCGTCACAGGACGGCCAAGTTCAAGCAGGGACACATAAAGTTCTGCGGCGAGCCCAGCGTCACCTTCATGGACAGGGGATATGCTGTGGCCAAGCTCAAACCCGGCGTCCTGGGCGTCACGGTGTGGATCATGCGGCCGGACGCCAGGCTGCCGGACGAGATAGATGTTCTCTCCGAGGTTCCCCCAGAGGAAGGGGAGGAGGCTCCCCCGGCGGAGGGTCCGCCTGACGAGGTGGTGGAAGAGGTGGTCGAGGAACTGCTGGAAGAGGCCGGGAAGGAGGCCTCTCAGCCGGAGCAGGAGGAATCCGAGACTCCCTCGAGAGATGCGGTAACGGAGGAAGCGGCGGGCGAGACCGTGGAGGCAGAACCGGCAGAGGCCGAACCCGCGGAGCCCTCTCCGTCCGCGGAGGAGAAGGGGGAG
>JAGHBH010000167.1 GCA_021161085.1 Thermoplasmata archaeon
ATATATTCATAATATTTAAAGTAGACGCCTGAAAACGGTGTGACGGACACAGGCTAATACAGGTGCAAAAGGCGCCTTGACTAATTCCCATCCTTCTCTTTTCCCTCCTTCTTCTTGGACGGACACCCCATGTTAAGACATATCTCCCAGGGCCTCCTGCCTTTGCGCAGTATCTTGACCACGGGAGCACCGCAGACACTGCACTCCCGGCCGGTGGCCACCACCCGGCCCTGCTGCGGCAGGGGATAGGTCTGCCTGCACCCCGGATAGTTGGTGCACCCCACGAAACGCTTCTTCCCCGGCTGCATCACCACCAAGTCGCCGCCACACAGGGGGCATACACCCACTTTCTTCTCCTCCAGAGCCGCCGCCCTCATACTGGCCCGCACCTCGTCCCTCTTGCTCTCCAGATGCTCCAACACCCTGAGCAGCATCGCCCTGGAATCGCCGACCACTTCCTCCAGGGTCTTCTCGCCCCTGGCGATGGCATCCATCTCCTCCTCCAGCCTGGCAGTCATCTCCGGACGGGTGATCTCCTCCGCATTCTCCCTCAGCGTGCCGATCAACGCCTTGGCCGTGGGCGTGGGAACCATGGGCTTTCTCAGATAACCCCGCTCGTAGAGCTTGGCAATTATCTCATGCCTGGTGCTCTTGGTCCCCAGGTTCAACCGCTCCATCTCCTGGATGAGACTCCCCTGGTTGTACCTGGGAGGCGGACGGGTGGTCTTCTTCGCCTTGGTCACCCTGGACACCGACACCCCTTCACCCACGGAGAGCGGAGGCAGGTCAACCTCCTCGAACCTGTAATAGTGGAAGAACCTCCTCCATCCCCTCTCCCTGAGAATCCTCCCCTCGGCCTTAAACGCCTCTCCCCCTATATCCAGGGACACATGGGTGACGACGGCGACGGCATCGGGGGCCAGGGTGGCCAGGAAACGCCTGGCGATGAGCTCATAGACCTTCCACCTGTTCCCACCCAGCCTCTCCCTGGTCGCCCCCCTCACCGGATAGATGGGGGGATGGTCCGTGGTCTCACGTTTTCCCCTGGTAGGCCGGAGGGTCTTCTGCTTCAATATCTCCTCGGCCTCCTCCCTGAGATCCCCCTCTCGGAGGCTCTCAACCACCCGCCGCAGATTGATGCTCCGGGGATACACCGTGTTGTCGGTCCTGGGATAGCTTATCCACCCGTTGGTGTACAGGTCCTCCGCTATCTCCATGGCCCGCTCGGCACTCAAACCCAGCCTGGTCGCATCGGCCAGGAACAGGGTGGTGCTGTAGGGGGACGGCGGCCTCTGCCTCTTCTCCTCCACCTCCAGGGATACCACCCTTCCCTCCTTGGCTCCGGCGGCCCTCTCCCTGGCCCTTATGGCCTTTATCTCCTCGAAGAAGGGGTTGGACGCGTGGGCCGCCCGAAACCTCTTTCCCTCCTTCTCCAGAAATGCCCTGACCTCCCAGTAGGGGGTTGGAACGAAGGAGTTTATCTCCTCCTCCCTGTTCACCACAAGGGCCAGAGTCGGGCTCTGCACCCTTCCTATGGAGAGGAAATCCCGTCCCATCTTCCCCGATGTGGTGGAGATATACCTAGTTAGAGCGGCACCCCACACCAGATCTATTATCTGCCTGGCCATGCCCGCATAGGCCAGACCGGCATCCAGATGTGATGGGTTCGAGAAAGCGGACCATATCTCGGGACCGGTGAGGGCGCTGAACTTCCACCTCAACGCCTTCTCCTTGTCCCAGGAGAGAAGCTCCAACGCCTCCAGGCCTATGAGTTCCCCCTCCCTGTCGTAGTCCGTGGCTATGACCACCCTGGTGGGCCGTATCCTCTGCAGAACGGACACGAGATGTCTGGCCGTGACCACCTTGACGGGCTCGCTCGTCACCAGGGTCTTTAGGTCAGTCCTCCTCCAATTGTTCAACTCCTTCGGATAATCCAGGGCCACGACGTGGCCCCTGAGGCCCATGACCACATACTCCTCCCCATCCCTCCTGAACCTGTGAACCGCCACCCTCCCGTACCTGGTGGTCTCCGCCTTCCCCTCCGAGAGTATGTGGGCGATCCTCCTGGCGGCATTCGCCTTCTCACAGACAACAAGGGTGGTCATCCATCTGCCCCGGCCGACCCAGGGAGCAGCATCTATAAGAGATTTTGGGAGACCCCCGGCATAGAGTAGGGAAGGGAGAACCCTTATCTACCCGGGAGGCCAATCGGGGGGAAGTGAGATCGTGACATTCGAAGACTACGGGCCGCAGACGGGAGACGTCGGGGGAGAGCAGTCCTATCTGAGGGGGATAGTTGCCAGGTTCTTCTCCATATACGAGGAGAGATGGACCCCTGGAGAGGCCATTTTCTTCTGCCAGATAGCGCCGGAGACCCTGGAGGAAAGGTTCGAGATGCTGCGCAAGACGCTGAAAGAGGAGGGGTACGTGCCCTTCCTGAGACACACCGGAGGGGAGTATGTCATCCACATCACCCGGTTCCCGCCGCGGAGGTACAGGAGCACGAAGATAAACGCCCTGATGCTCGGGATAACCCTCGGGACTACAACCCTGGCCGGAACCCTCCTCTGGGGAGATTTCTCCTCCTCCGGCACCACGGGAGCGGCCGCCAGCCTATCCCACCC
>JAGHBH010000028.1 GCA_021161085.1 Thermoplasmata archaeon
CCCCACCACCACTATGTGCCCCCCCTCGGGGAGGGGATTCCGCCTGCCCCGCTGGGCCCACTGCAGCTTCTCCTCCAGCCAGGGGGCTATCACACTGGGGGCCCCCACGAATATGGCGACAACGCCGGAGAGCACCACTCCCACCGTGAACGCAAGGCCAATCTCGCTGGTGAGCGCTATCTCCGCGGGATAGAAGCCGAGGGTGGCCAGGGTTATGACCGTCCAGTAGAGGGCCTGGATGAAGGTGACGTCCTCTCCCTCCACGTAGCGTTTTATGAGTATAAAGCCTACCATGCTGAAGAGGAAGAGAAGAACCAGTGCCGTGCCGAACACCCGCACCCTTGTCCTGACGTTCCATATCTTCATTCCCAGACCTCACCAGACGCCAGAGCAGAGACATCTCAGAGCACTCCGGGCGCCTGTGCCCTCAACGTCGCCAGATTTTAAATAGATATCGGGGGCATACCATTCTACTACTCCCCTTTCCGTCCCCTTTTCCTGATAAGATACACGGCGGCCGCTCCGAGGAAAATGACAGCGGCGGCCCCCACATACGGCCAGAGGAAGGAAAGCCCCCCTCCCCCTGCCTTCGAGGCCTCATCCACCCGGACGGGAAAAGTGTATTGATACGTGTTCCCCTCGTCGTCCGCCATCTCCAGGGTAACGTTGTACTCCCCGGGCTCGGAATAGACATGGGACACCACCAGCCCGTGTGCTGTCGTTCCATCGCCAAAATCCCATGCGACGGAGAGGAGGGGACCGGAAGCGTCGGTGCTGTTGGATGCGTTGAAGAACACCTCGGAGCCTGCGACAACATCCACCACATCCAGACCCTCCGGGCCTTCCAGGAGGCTTTCGCCGGACGAAACGGTGAAGGACACCGTTGGAGGCACGTCGCCCGCAAAACAGTAGAGCATGCCGTTGTCCGATGCGATGTACAGCCGGCCGTCCACCAGGGCGGGCGAGGAAAGAATGTACTGGCGGGGCTCAGGTGTGTATCTCCATACCTCCTCACCATCTGTTGATAGGGAATATATCGTGCCGTTCGCCTCGTTGGTGGCGAAGAACACCATGCCGTCCGCCACAAGGGGAGAGGATTGGATGCCGCCGGTGGTGGTGAGGTTCCACAAAAGGCTCCCGTTGAGGTCAAAACACCACAGCCTCCCCTCGCTGTCGAATCCCCCGGAGCCCACATACACACGTCCATCGGCAACTGCAGGGGAGGATATGCTGGCGCCGATGCTTCTATTCCACATCTCCGCCCCTTCAAGGGAGATGGCGTACAGGCGGCCGTCCTTGCTGGAGAAGAACACCTTATTTCCGGCGACCGCCGGGGAAGATGCCACTGGCCCCCCCGTGCTGAACCGCCATAGGAGGCTTCCGTCGGATTCGTTGACGCAGAGGAGGCCATAAGGTGGCTCGTAGGAGAAGGCCGTGGAGTTGAACAGCCCCATCTCACCCACATACACACGCCCGTCGGAGACCGCAGGTTTTGACAGGTGAACCGAGGAGATGTTATCCAGATGCCATACTATCTGGCCTGTGGAGGCGTCCAATTTACAGAGTCCGCCGTTTCCACCGCTCTCGTTGAACACCCCTATATACACCGCTCCGTCGGAGATGGCGGGGGAGGAGGTTATGCCCGAATAGACCGGAGAGAGGTTTATGTCCGCCGTCCAGCAGATGGACCCGTTGGACCTGTAAAGGGCATAGACCGTGCCGTTGGTGGATCCTGCCACGACTAGGTCGCCGCATATGGCGGGCGAGGACATGCCCCTGACCTCCGGCCTCCACCACGCGGTGGTGCCGTTGTCATAGACCGCAGCGAATCCCGTCCATGTGTTGAGAAATATCATGCCTCCGGCCCCGGCGGGGGTGGAATCAACCTCATAGCTGCCGGTGTCGTATGCCCAAAGGGGATCGTTGGATGTCGGCGCGGGGGAAAAGACCCGGCCCGTGTTTCGGAGGTTCCCCCGGAACCCTGTATAGGGGAAGGGGTGGTCCGGGGTGGCCAGAGGCCTGTGATTGCTCGGCGTCCACAGAATGGCATCACCATCGGAGAGGTTCAGACTGCTGGCGCCCACCATGGACATCTCCCAAAAACCCTCCCCCCCACCCGCCCCATCGCCTACGTCATCTCCCACGCCGCTGTCGTTCCACACATAAAAAGACCACCACCAACTCCAGTCTGGAGGAGACGCCATATCGCCTATCTGATAAACAAAAGCACCCCACTCGCTCCATGAGGCGCCGAGGAACAGTCCCAGGGAGCCACACGCTCTTTCGGTAGCGTTGAACGCGGAGGTGTTTACCTCCTCCAGAGTGATATCGGCCCAGAACACACGCCCGTCCCCCATGTCTATGCACACCCGTACGTCCTCCCTCTCCCCGGCCGTTCCGTCGCCCGGTCCGTTCGAGGTTTGACCAACAGTCCCGTGGAGGACAGCCGCCGGTAACAACAAGAGAACGAGGATCACGGCAGGGAGTTTTGCCCTCCAGGTCCGCCTTCCAAGAGTGTTATCATTCTCCATCACATATCCCCCCCGGCATCTGCCTCCGAGGGCGTTTCCTTCCTTTCCTTCCCTTCTCTCCATGGTACATCACCGGCCGCGCCAGTACGCTAGTTGGATAATATATCCAACCGGTAGGGTGGAAGCATGGCCGCTATAAAAACCTTGCGACCCTTCCATCACCGCCCAGCCATCCCAGCAGCGACAGGGCGGCCGCCAGCCCGCCATAGAACGCCAGTATCCTGGAACGGGCGGAACCCACTACCACCACGTCACCCTCCTCCAAGGGAAAAACCGCTTCCAGAGTCGCAAGGTCGCCCTCTCCGGCTCCGGGCAACCCCGGCGCAGACAGCCGACCTCCGGAGACCACCAGGGTCGTGGCCCCATCCGCTCCCGCCATGATGGCCGCATCCCTCTGCTCCACACCGTTGGCGACCCGTGAGGCCGCCCTCCGGACCAGAAAGGCGACGTTCCTCTCCGAGACCGTGAGCCCCCGGACATCCACATCGCCGAAAGGCAGGAGGCGGACCACGTCCCTGCCCCGGGAGGTCAGCCTGACCCCGTTCCTCCTGACCTCCACCATTCCCAGATCGGCCAGGCGGCCCAGGATCGACCGGATCGTCCCCTCGCCCACATCCATGGCCGCTGCGAGAGAGCCCCTGCTCACCGGCTCCATCTCCCCCACCAGCAACAGGGCGGCATAGAGATGAAGGGTCGTGAACCTCGGAGACGGCCCCCGATCCCCCCGGACATGCGGTATGGGTACGGGCGGAGGTATGGGCTGGACACCGGTCATTCAACCCCCCCCCACCGGATCCGACGGAACACCAAGGAGGAAACGTTCGAATCTCTCCGCCGGGGCCTTGCAGATGGGACAGACGGGGGGAGGGGTTTTCCCTGGCACACAGATACCCGCAAACACGACATCTCCAAACCGGAATTCCACTGGCACCAACACCCTCGAAGGCCACATCCTCCACGCTTTCCCCCGGCCGCATGTGCTCAAGGCATAGAGGCGCACGTGGTGGGCATATTTGGAGCCCGGTACCTTCTTGAGAGATGGCATGTATGCCGGAACGCATTTCCTTTCTTTAAATGTTGTGCCAGGAGGCGAGGTACAAGTCAGAGACATTTGTCGCATCTCTGGTGACGAATGTGATAGAGGCCCTCCGGATGTTCTCTCTGCCATTGCACCCGTTTCGAGGCTTTCTGAGATCCCAACCACCCTCTTCATAGCATCAAGTTGGGAAATATCCGGGCAAGATATATAAGACCCCCCTCTTTCCCTCCACCGGGGAAAGCCCATGCAGTTGTTCAAGAAGGGAAAGGTGAAAGAGGTATACGACCTGGGAGACGGAAGGCTGCGGTATGTTTTCACGGACAACATCTCTGTCTTTGACAAGGTGATACCCACGGCCATCCCCCACAAGGGGGAGAGCCTCTGCAGGACGAGCGTCTATTGGATGAAAAAAGCGGAAGGGATGGGAATAGCGACGGACTATCTGGACTCGCCGTCCCCCAGGGAGATGGATGTCAAGAAGGCGGACATCATACGTGACTACTCCAGGATAACCACGGAGACCACCAACTACCTCATACCCCTGGAGGTCATATCCAGATGGTATGTGGCCGGCTCCCTCCACGACAGGATAAAAAGGGGAAGGGTAGACCCGAAGAGCCTGGGGCTGTCCAGGGGAGAATACGGCGAACCGCTCCCGGAGCCCTTCATAGAGTTCACCACCAAACTGGAGAAGGTGGACAGACACATCACGGAAGAAGAGGCCAGGGACATGGCGGGCCTGACCGTGGAGGAGATGGAGGAGATAAAAGAGGTCGTCCGCCGGCTGGACGAGGACATGGCCAGAGAGGTGGTACAGCGTGGCCTCCTTCACGTTGACGGAAAAAAGGAGTTCGCCTTCGACGGGGAGAGGAGGCTCATGCTGGTGGACACCTTCGGCACCGCGGACGAGGACAGATGGTGGGACAAAGAGGCCTACGACCGTGGAGAGTTTATAGAGTTGAGCAAGGAGATGGTGAGACAGCACTACAGGAAGACAGGATACTACCAGCGCCTCATGGAGGCCAGGGAGAAGGGAGAGAGGGAACCGGACATACCACCCCTCCCCGACAGGGTGCGGGACGAGGTCAGCAGCCTCTACATAGAGATGTACGAGAGAATCACCGGAGAAAGATGGGACCGCAGCCCCTGATCCCGAGCCCCCGCTACAGCATCTGGACGACCAGATCCATCAGACGCCTGGCCTGGACGTTATCTGGATCCTTCCTCAGAGCCTTCTCCAGAACCCTTCTGGCCTTCTCGTGCTCCCCCAGAGAGAACAGGGCGCTGGCCTTGGAGTACATGGCCACGGGATGGAGAGGATGGGAGAGAAGAGCCCTCTCATAATACTCCAAGGCCCTCTTCTCCCGCCCCATGGAGACGAAAGCGTTGCCCAACCGTATATACGCCTCCGCCGGGAGACACGGAACGCCGCTCTCCCCGTCCATCCTGTCCACCAGCGAGGCGGCCCGCTCCACAAGCCTCACCTCCAGATCCGATAGGGAGAGAGAATGCCGTTCGTCTATATCCAAGGGCAGCCGGAGCAGGAGGAGGCCGGAGGACACGGCGGCGGAGGCGTCCTCCCGGGACACCACCGGGGAGGCGATATGCGTCTCCAGATTGTGGATGACCACGCGGAGCCGGGCGTTCCTCTCCTCCGCCGAAGAAGGCACCTTGAAACCCCCTGCCTCACGATCCCGGCCGTCCCCGAAAACCCCCACCGGTCTCTCGAAACCGCACCTGGGACACACCCCATCTTCCATGGGAGAGCCGCACACAGGACATTCCCCGGCCATGAAAGAATATATGGTGGTAGAGGTTTATAAAATGAGTGGAGGGGGGGCAGCCTACCCCCGTTATGCCTCCACCAATGCGCGGCCTCAGATTCGGATTTGGAAGATAATGATTGCAATCCGAATCTTTGTGTCGGGAGGGCTAAAATGGTCTTTTAGGTCTGAGTGGGAGTTTGGGCTGTTTTACTGTCTTCACGGTTGTGATTATAGTCCTCTCTGATAGGGCCATTGCTACGGTCAATATGCCAACCACTCCGACGGATAAGAAAAAACCATGGGCCCACCCGTTCCCCTCTGTTTCATGTATTCCTATGTACAAAGTCCAGCCTATCATTGTCATGATAAGCCCGAGGATGAAGGGAAGAAATGGAACCCTCTCCTGTTCGATAGTCATCTGCGTCATATTTTTTTCCTCCTCCAATAGGGGATTTTTATCTAGTGTATAGCGATGGTGGGCCCGGCCGGATTCGAACCGGCGACCACCTGGTGTCCCAGGTTCCGGCGGTGTGTGCCAGAGGCTTATGAGCCAGGCGCTCCACCGGGCTAAGCTACGGGCCCTTTCTGGGGGTTCCGTTTTTTTGTCGTGTTTAACGCTCCACCAGACCGAGCCGTTAGGCGAGGCCAAAGGGAAGCGAGTTCCCCACAGCCGAGCCGTTAGGCGAGGCCAGGAGGAAAACCTTTTGGGTTTTCCTCCGAGGAAGCTACGGGCCCTTTGTGGTTCCGTGCTTCTTTGTGGCATCTTTTTTCCGCGGTGGGGGTTGTAGGTAGATAGGGAGGAAAAACCTTTTGGTTTTCCTCGGGAATATTGGCGCCGTCGACCGGATTCGAACCGGTGACCTCTCGGTTTCTGCACCCTTGCTGTCTGGTGTAACAGCCGAGTGCTCCACCAGCTAAGCTACGACGGCTTGTGTCGCATCTATGTCGTGGCGAATTAGGAGGAACGATGTTCCTCTGTGTAAGCTACGACGGCTTGTATTGCGTTGTCGTCGTGGCGAATTAGGAGGAACGATGTTCCTCTGTGTAAGCTACGACGGCCGTATTGTGGTGGTGTCGTGGCGGGTTTGGGAGGGGGAGGGGATAGGGCATCTCTCGTATATATTTTATGTCGGCGTCTGGCGGATGGAGAGATTTGGGGTATTACAGGTATTCCTTCACCTCTTTCTCCACTTCTTCGACCATGCCTTCCAGGGATTTGATGGTCTCTTCCATGGAGCGCATGGCTTTCTGGAGTTTCCTCAGGAAGGGGAACACCTTTTTGGTGGTCACGGCGCCCTCTGGGGTGGGCTCTATGAGTCCGTCCTGTTCCAGGAGTCGGAGGCTGTATCTCACCTTGTGCTGTGGGTAGTCAAGTATCTCCGAGAGGCGGATTATACCTATGGGCTGGTTTTCCAGTATGGCTTTCAGCATTTCCACGTGCCTCTCCATGAGTTCTATCTCCATCTCCAGTCTGCTGGCTATGGCGGGCATCTGCTGTTTTCTGCCTCTCTTCTTGGTGCTGAAGTCTATCATCGTTACACCCCGGTAAATGTTACCATGCTAATTGTTAGCCTGCCTATAAATACTTTATGCCTCATAAACACTTCACTTCCATAAGCATATATCCATTTTTTATATCCAATTATATATCATTTTCTGTGAATTATGGTGTTTTCCATTTCCGGGGCGGTAATATGTGGGGGAGGATAAACCGGAGATCCTTCTCTTCTATCACAACGTCGGCAGCCCTTGCAACATCGTCGTCGTCGGCGTTGAACGCTATTCCGAGTCCGGCCTTTTTCATCATGGGGATGTCTATGTAGCTGTTCCCCACGGCGGCGGCCTCATGCGGCTCCACGTCTATCTCGGCCAGGAAAGATAGAAACGGCGTAGCCTTGTCATCCAGAGCCACTTTGAGAACTCCCTCCCCCAGGATATATCCCTCGCCGTCCACGGCCAGGTCGTTGGCGTAGACGTATTCTATTCCCGTCTCCCTTGCCACTCTTTTGGCCAGGGGCATGAGACCCGCGCTCACTACCGCAGTTTTTATCCCGTGCTCCCGGAGGGTCTGGACGGTTTCCCTTGCCCCTTTCATAAGTCTGACCTCTTCCAGCGTCCTCTCTATGTCTCGGTAGTGGAGGGGCTTCTTCCGGCTTTTCCAGAGGGCGATATCCCTCCGCATGAACTCGCTGTCGTCTATCTCTCCCCTCTTGTAGGCCAGGTAGGATTCCTCGTTGTTGGTCCCGTAGTGACTGTGAACCCAGTCCCAGGAACTCCACACGTCTGCCAGAACGCCGTCCAGGTCGAAGGCCACGGCCCGGCACTTCATCCCGCGTTCATCCTGTCTGTGGTCCGTCACGTTCTCACCGACGGGCGGGGTATGGTCTCCGGCCCTTAATCTTTTCTTCCTGCCGTCTGTTGTCTCCGGTTTTTCCCGCCGGTTTTCGTCCTGACGATCTCCGCCTGAACCTCTCCCGCTCTCTCCTGGTTGCCCAGGGAAAGAAATATATCCAGAGCCCTTTTCAAGAATTCCTTGGCTTTCTCCGGTTTTCCCCACTGGTTGTAGAAACATCCCGCCTCGTACAGGGCGTCGGCGGTTCTGTAGGGCATGTCCAGGCGTTCCCTTATCTCCAGGGTTTTCTTGAAGTATTTTTCCGCCTCCTCCATGTCGCCCTTCAGCCGATGGGTTACGGCGTACGACATATACACGCCGGAGAGGCCGAGTTCGTCGTTCAGCTCGTGGAATATCTCCTCGGAACGCCTGCAGTGTTCAAGGGCCTCGTCATAT
Source organism: Thermoplasmata archaeon (assembly GCA_021161085.1). Classification (GTDB taxonomy): domain Archaea; phylum Thermoplasmatota; class Thermoplasmata; order JAGHBH01; family JAGHBH01; genus JAGHBH01. The sequence goes on from JAGHBH010000028.1 coordinate 8,125, forward strand.
CTTCTCATCCTGGCCAGGTCTTCGGCGGCGTTGAATCCCGCCCACCCTTCCATGTAGCGGTATCCCACCTCTGAGGAGACGGATATGCATCTCTCGTAATACTCGAGGCTGTGTCTGAAGAGCCCCCTCCTGGCGTACATGACCCCCATGTTGTTGTAGAGGGTGGCCAGGCTCCTCTCGTCTCCGGCTTTTTCCAGGGCTTCCATGCTTTTCTTTGCGGCCTCCACGGCGTCCTGGAACTTCCCCCATTCATCGTAGACGTTAGCCAGTGAGAGATATATTCTCCCTTCCAGCCGGGGGTCTCCCACATCTCTGGCTTTTTCTAGGGCTTCTGCAAGGACATCGGCGGCCTTTCTGTACTCTCCCATCCTCCAGTAGACGGCCCCCATGGACTGCACGGCCTGGACCGCCTTTTCCACGTCCCCCGTCCTCTCGTATATTTTTCTGGCGGATGTCACCTCTTCCAGGGCCCTTTTCTTCTCCCCGGTTCGGAGGTGGTATTCCCCCGATATGAGCAGGAAGCGTGCCATTGACCGGGGGTTCTTCCCCCGCATCCATTCCACGGGCATCTTCTCTATGACTGCCTGGACTGTCTTCATGTCCCCCACATTCTTTGCGGCCTCCAGCATGTCCAGCTGTTCCTCTATGGTCTTTCCGGAGACCTCTCCCGTTATGGAGATGCCCGTTTTTTCCGCCAGCTTCTTCATCTCCTCGAAGACCTTCCTGGCCTTGTCCCTCCCGTAAAAGGATACGGCTTCCGACAGTGCGAGGGCGATTGAGGGGATGTCCTCCGGCCCAACGGTTTCCGGGTTCATGCCGGCCACCTCCAGCTGTCTGACCAAGATATGGACTCCCGAGGGACCCATCTCCCTTTCGAGTATGGAGGCGACCTTCTTTCCCGTGTAGGAGAACCTCTCCGTGTCGAACGTCTGGACGGTGTACATGTCTTCCCTGCCTGCTGGGACACATGGAAAGGGAGTTAATAACACTTTCTACTTTTTATTCTCCGTTAAGTATTTTATTTGTTGTTGTTTTTCCATATTTTTCTCTGGTTTTTCTAATGAAACACTTGAAGTTTACGAGTTTCCCCTCCCACAGCACCCCGGTCCGTTCCTCGGTCCGTTCCTAGCTGTTCATCATCTTCCTATAAACTATTAAGTAATGGTACCATCATTAGCCTGTACCGTTAGCGTGCAACACCGCACCCACCAGTAGGGGAGATGAGTATGAGAGAGAACGCCGCAGTGAAAATGGCAGCCTTACTGACCGTTATGATACTGCTTCCCGTGATAGCCCCCATGACCCGGGAGGGAGAGGCGGCATCAGCCAGTCTGCCCGGTCCTGACGCCAGCCGGGCTGTGGAGCCGGCCTCTCACCTTTCTATAGTGGAAATAGGGGGAAGGTATTCCCTATCCTCGATGGAAATTGCCTCCATCAGGATAACCGACACCCCGGGGGGGGCGACCGTGGCGGATATGAAACTGTTCAAGAACGAGGCTCCGGCCATGGTATGGGCCAGCGCCTACGACCCCGGCGGCACATATCTGGGAACGGTTAACGTCACATGGACGACGGACACCGGAGCGGAGGTGGACCCCTACGGACCGGCGACGAACATCACCCCCGCGGACATAGGCGACGGAACCCTGGATGCCACGTACTCCGGCCTTCGGGCTCCTGTGACGGAAGGGCCGTGGAGCGTCAACACCACGTCGGAATCCTCCACACCTCCCCCCAGCTATCTGGTCTACGGGGAAACATCTCCCGGTGCCCTGGTGGTCATGTGGATAAACGGCTCCGAGGACGAGAGATGGAGCACCGTTGCGGACGCCAGCGGCTCGTTTTCCTCCTCTCTCCCCTACATATATCACTCTGGAGACACCCTGGAGATGGAGTTCTTCCTCGGCGGTCCCGGCGGAGCCTACGGCAGGGCTTCCCACCCCCTGAGCGGGACACAACCGGAATACCTGGGCGACCACTCGTCCCTCTCACCATACCAGCCCCCCGATCCCATATCCAACCTCACGTTCTCCGACATAACCAGCAACAGCATCTCCGTCTCCTATCTCTCGGACGACGAGGTGGAGACATACGTGGAATACGACACGGACCCCGGCTTCTCCTCCCCCATGTCAACCCCTAACTCCACGGGCGTCACCCACCAGTTCGTCCTCCCTGAACTCGACCCCTCCACGGAATACCACCTCCGCATAACCTACCGGTACACCAGCCAGCCCATAACGACGAGCATGAACCTCACCATACTGACACTGGATTTCATACTCATCGTGGGCAGCCCCGACTCCGGCGGACCGGTGGTGGAAGACCAGACCGTGGCTGTGAACCATACCCTAACCGGATACGCCGCCGGATACAACAGCGGTGAAGGATACGTCAAGGACGTGGAGGCCGCATGGACGGTGCAGAACACGGGCTCGGAGGCGTCCACCAGCCCGGCCACAGGGGTCTCCAGCACCTTCAACGCCGGGATGTCCGGCGGCACGGCCACATGGCGGGCGGAATACCTGGGAAAGGCGGACTCCGTGGTGTTCACTATCCTATCCCCGACGGTGGACAGCATAGAGATAGTGGATTCTCCCGGGACAGGAATGACCCAGATGGGGGATATGACGGTTCCGGTGGGATATGAGATTGCTGGCTATGCTGCCGTCTTCAACGACACCGTCGGCTATATAGGGGACGTGGCGGCCACCTGGAGCATATCCAACAGCGGAGGGGCGAACGCCCAGACCTCCCCAGGCAACGGCACGTCCAGCACATTCAACTCCGGGACCGCGGGCGGCATGGCCATTTGGATGGCCCAGTATGGAGGACTATTCGACCAGGTGCAGTTCACCGTTCTGGACCCCACCATTGACAGTATAGAGATAGTGGACTCCCCCGGTGTTGGTACGAACCCCGTGGGGGATACGACGGTTCCGGTGGGATACGATGTCACCGGCTATGCGGCAGCATTCAACGACACCGTAGGCTATCTGGCCGATGTGGAGGCGGAGTGGACCGTGGAGAACCATGGTGGGGCAGCGGCATCAACATCGCCCTCCAACGGCACGTCCAGCACGTTCAACTCGGGAGCCAGCGGCGGGTGGTCGCTCTGGCATGCCTCCTACGGCGGGGTGGAGGATTCGGTGAACATGACCATAGAACCGCCCAGGGCAGACAGACTCCTCGTCAGAACGGAGCCGGGCGGAGGGGGGGAGAACATCACCGACCGCTCCGAGACAACATGGTCCGCTCTCAAGGGCTATGCAGTCCTGTGGAACGACAC
>JAGHBH010000117.1 GCA_021161085.1 Thermoplasmata archaeon
GCCGGGGGGCGGGGGGGTCTGGTCTCCCTGCGTCTGCCACCCATCTTCATAGCGACCAGGATTCCTATTATCAGAGCGATTATCGCTATAAGCAGGGCCAGGAACGCTCCGCCGGTCATTCCAGCCACCGTACCGTATGCCAGGGGTCCGGCGTCGCTGTCAACGGTTATGCTCTGGAAGTCGTTGGTATTCGCCTGGTTCCATATGAAAAGCTGGAAGAGATGCTGGCCGTCGGATATCTCCGGGGGCAGTGTGTAGGTGAGCGTCCCGTCAGCGCTGTCTGTCCACACCTCCTCCGGCGTGTGCCCAACGATGCCCATGGAGAGATGGAAGCCCTCCGGCGGCGTTATGGGATCTCCTATGGGCCGCAGATGATACGTGATTGTTATGGTGTCCCCGGGTTTGTAGCTGTTCTTGTCCAGGGTGTACTCCACGATATACCCCCTGTAGGGTGCTACAGCCTCCACAGCCGTGTATGCCCCGCTGCTGCAGGTCACATACACCACGGCGGTATAGGTGTGGTAGGGCTTTTCCTCCGGGGTGGTATAGGTGAAGGAATCTCCCGATATCGTTCCCTCGGATATCGTGTTTCCGTTCTCGTCCTCTATCACATATCTGGCATCCTGGGCGGTGTCTCCGACTATCACATATGTGAAAGTTATGGTCTCTCCGGGTCTGTAAGTACCTCTGTCCGATGACAGTTCTAACATGGCCTTGACCACATCCACACCCACCACGTTCTGGCCCGTGCTGTCGCTGGAGGTGTAGGCTGTGGCTGCCACCATGAGGTATCCCTCTCTTCCCTCGGGGAGAGGTATCTCTATCCGTCCGTTGGAGCCGAATCCCTCGGCTATCACATCGTTGTCCATGGTAGCCACATATCTGACCTCGGCATCCGCCGGGGCTCCGTCCTCTTCCACATAGTAGTCTATTATGAGGGTGGTCCCGGCCACAGCCGGATCGGCCCGCGGATACAGCATGACCGAAACCGTGGGGGTGTTGTCCACGGTGTAGTCGTGCATGTCGTTGTCCTCTTCGTCTGCGTTGCCCTGGAGTTCTCCGGTGACGTTGACCGTGTAGACACCTTCTTCGGCGTCGTCCGGTATCTGATAGAAGAAGGAAGCCTCTCCGTCACCATCGGATGTCCCTGTCCACTCGTACACCTGGCTACCCTCATATAGTATCTCCGCCGTTATCTCCACGCCCGGAACGCCGGCATCCGGATGGCCCTGCACCCGGGCGTGGACCGTTATCAGGACTGTTTCGCCGGCCTTGTAGGCGGCCCGGTCCGTGTCCACACCGATATCCAGATGTCCCAGAGGTAGGTTGAATGTGGTCTCCGATGTGTGTCCCGCCCCATCATCCCCTCTGAGGGTTATCTCGTGATTGTGGTATCCGACCCTGGCGTCCTGGGGAACGGTAAAAGAGATGCTGCCGGAGGAGCCGTTCACCGTCTTTATATCCTTGGTGGGTGTATAATAATCCGTGTCCTGATATGTCAGCGTGGCGTCAACCTCCACGTCCATGGGGCCTCCGTTGTGGTTGTCCACGGCCATCCAGTGTATGACTCCCGTCTGGCCCGGGACATACGCCGCCCTGTCCAGCCCCATCATGATTGAAAACTTCTGCATCTGGAAGGGGAACTGGCCCATGAGAACGCCGTTCTGCCAGACGTTGATCGTGTAGTCGCCGTCCGGAGCATTCGACGGCAGAACATACGTTCGGGTCCACATCTCAGAACCCGCGAGAACATTCCATGAGGCGCCCTGGAGCACGGCCCCGGTCTGGTTGGTGATGTTGACAGTATACCCCTCCTCCAGGCTGGTCTCCACATGGATATCTATCTCGTCCCCCTGGGCGTACACCATCTTCTCCGGCTGGATGGAGATATCCAAGGATATCACGACGAAGGTAGCGTTCCCTATGGTTTCCGACGCTTCATTGGTTATGTTGATGAGATACTCACCGTATATCGGAGGGTCGGTGGTATCCGAATAATACCATCCTGGGTTTATATAGAACTCAGCCGTTCCCTCGGCGTCCGTCCCGAACCAAAAATGGTTTATGAACGGGTCCCCCTCATGGGAGACATAGTAGTAGACATCCCCATCGAAGGGATTGCCGTACTGGTCCTCCACCTCTACGTAAACGTATACCTCTTGATCCTCAGAAAAGAAGGATGTGGGATTCCCGTTCTCATCCCTGGTCTCCACGGAGGCCGTCCAGGGTACGGGGTTGTACACCCTGAAGACCGTCGTCACCACGGTGGTGGTGTCGGTGGCATTGGTATAGTTCACATACAGGATATATCTATCTATGGGATGGTCCCATATGCCCCAAGAGGGCCAATCTCCCGACGCCTGGCCATAATCGTCCGTCGTCAGGGTCTCCCCCCACACCCATCCCTCGGAGTCTCCCACTATATCCACATGTATATCCTTCTGCTGGAGTGGGGCTCCGTCCTCCAAGACCGTTATATCATAGTATATCGTATCAGAGGGTTCGAAATAATTCTTTTCCACGGTGCCGTCGCTCAGCGTGACCGTTCCCGTGTACGTCTCCCCGTTCACCGGAAGGTTCAACGCGCCCACGATCATCAGACCCATCAGAACGAACACGACCTTTTTCATAGACTCACCCGTTATCTAAATCCAGAGAGGGTTTAAATATCTTTGCATCTCCCGCACTCCATAGGCCGCTCCCTCGGTGACCCTCTCCCCTCGGCCCTGCATCTCCTCCCCGCCCCTATATCCC
>JAGHBH010000162.1 GCA_021161085.1 Thermoplasmata archaeon
ACATACCCATCTCGCTCTCCAACCCCACCCCCTCGACCTCCCCTCCGATCTCTCCCATCTCAAGCTCCGCCTCCAACCCCTCCAGCTCGGCGAGAAGGTCTATCTCCTCAAGCTCCATCTCCTCCTCCATCTCCCCGGGACCGGCCTCCTCTATCTCCTCCTCCACCACGAATTTAGCATGACACGTGGGACACTCCGTCGCATCTCCGGATACCATTGTCCCGCACAGGGGACACTCGAACATCTCCTCAACGATCTCCTCTTCCACCTCCACGGGCTCTTCCGGAAGCTCCTCAAGCAGAGAGGAGAGAAGGTCCTCTATATCCCCTCCCCCGACCTCCTCCTCGGACACAACGGTTGGGGATATCCCGGGGGCAGCTGGGGCTGCCGGCACCGGAGGCGCAGGCTCCTCCTCTTCCTCCTCTCCCAGACCGAGAAGCATGTCCAACAGTTCCTCCTCGGTCTTTTTGGGCTTTCCGCGGGCTTCTTCCTCCACCAGCCCCTTCTCTTTTTCCATACCGGGGCCGAGGATATCTCCTATGACCATCTCCATGGACTTCCTGTAACATTCGGCGGCCTCTGCATGTTGTCCCAGGGCGGTGTGAACCTCGGCCTTGGCGTTCCACACACCCTCGAAAGACGGGTCCAATTCGACTATCCTTTCCAGCAGAGGCAGGGCCTCGGCATGACGGCCCAGACGGGACAGGGTGGAGGCCTTGGCGAAAAGGATATCCACGTCATCCGGATTGGTCTCCAGCTTCTTGTCATAGACCGCCAGGGCCTTGAGGTCCTCTCCCTTTCCCGCTTCCTTCCCGGAGGTGAAATCCAGACCGCACTCGTAGCACTGTGTGTCGTAGAGGCTCAGAATGGTCCCGCACACCGGACACTCCATCTCCTCCTCCACCAGAACCTCCTCGAGCTCCCTTCTCTCTATATCCTTTATATCCTCCTTCTCCAGGGCGCTCTTTATCTTCTCGGCGGACCTCTTGCCTATCTTGGGAACGGCGGCCAGATCGTCCACGGATGCCTGGGCTATCTGGGCTATGGTGTGAAAGCCCGCGTCATACAAGATGGCTGCCTTGAGCGACCCAACCCCCGGGATCTTCATAAGATTCCTTATAGCCTCCTCACGGGACAGCGTGCGCTTCTCCCCAACTATGGCCAGCGTATCCCTGGAAAACGAACGTTTGCAGGACTCGCACACATAATGGCCATCCAAGGGGGCACCGCACAGGGGACACTCCGGGCTGGGGGGAAACGCCTTCACCTTGAAAACCCCGCCGCACTCGTCGCAGGTCAGCACGACCTTGAGTTCTCCGCCGCATTCCGGGCATTTCCTCTCCAACACCATCTCCTCCGGAGGTTCTCAATCGCTGTATGCTCTATTCATTAACCTCTTTCTCTCCTACTTTTTCTTCCTCTTCTTTTCCAGCGCACGCCGACATATCTCCAGGTTCTTCTTTGCCTCCTCGAAATCAGGGTCCAGTTCTATGGCCTTCTCGTAATCGGCAACGGCCTCCTCCAGCCGCTTCATCTCCACGTAGAGATTCGCCCTCTCGAACAGGGCATCCGGGTCCTCGGGATCCTGCTCCAGTATCCGATCGTAGAGTTCCAGCGCCTTGCCTTCCATACCCAGCTCCGCCAGGATTCCCGCCTTCTCGAACAGGGCATCCGGGTCGTCCGGCGATATCTCCAGTATCCTATCGTATATCTGGAGTGCCTCCTCGAAGAGCTCCGCCTCACCCAGCAGGAACCCCTTTTCGAACAGGGCATCCAGATTCTCCGGGTCTATCTCCAGCAGCTTGTTGTACGCCTTGAGTGCCTCGTCGTATTTTCCCCGGTCGGTGAGACACCGGCCCAGGGCGAACCACGCCTCCACGGAACCGGGGTTTGTCTGGATGGCCCTGGCGAAGGCGTCCACGGCGTCCTTGTCCCGTCCCTCCTTGAAGAGAAGCGTGCCCTTGAGATACCACGGCTCTTCCCGGTTGGGCATGTAGGAAGCGGCCTTTTCCAACTCCTCCAGAGCGGTCTCGTGGTCCTTCTTCTTAAGAGCCTTCTTGGCCCTGGCCATGGCCTCCTGATAGTCAAACTCCCTCATGGCATCCTCGCCGCCGCCGGTCAGTGTGGGAGCGGGCTTTTTCTTCTCCTTTTCCCCCTCCGGAGGCTTTGAGAGATCTATACCCTTCAATATGGTGGGAACCTTCCTCTTCTCTCCAGCCGGACGACCGCCCGGAGGTCCACCACTTTCCCTTCCGCCCGCGCCGGCCGGCTTGGCCCCCCTGGGGACCTTCCTCTTCCTTCCGTAAACCTTGGCCCCATCCCTGCCGGCCGCACCGCCGGTTCTCACCGGTGCCGGGGGCCTCTCCCCCTCCTTGGCCAGGGACTCCTTGAGCAGTTTCTCCTCCTTCATGCTCTTCTTCAGCTCGAGTTCCACCATCCTCTTGTCCCGTTTGGCCGGCTCGAAGTTGGGGTTGAGGGATAGGGCCTTGTTGAAGGAATCCAGAGCCTGCTCGTACCTCCCAAGCTTGTACAGCGCCCTACCGCGATTGTACCACACCTCGGGATACTTTTTAGACAAGGTGAGGGCCTTGTCGAAGTGAGCAAGCGCCTCCTCGTACCGCCCCATGTCCAGCAGGGTTCTCCCCTTGTTGTTCCACGCCTTAAGATAGTCAGGGTCCATGGAAAGGGCGGTGTTGTAGCATCCCAGAGCCTTGTCATAGTCTCCCATCTCCACCAGAAGGTTCCCCTTGTTGTTCAGGGCGTCTTTGTAGCTGGGGTCGATTTTCAGTGCTTTGTTGAGGCACTTCATCGCCTCGCTGTACTGCCTGAGCTTGGTCAGGGCTATTCCCTTGTGACAGAGGGCTTCCTTGTAATTCTTCCTTATGGCCAGTGCTTTGTCGTGGTATTTTATTGCCTCCGCGAAACGGCCCTTGCGGCGCATTATGATGCCCATGTTGTTCCAGGCCACCTCGTTCCTGGGGTTGAGGGCAACGGCCTTCTTGTAATGCGCCAGCGCCCCGTCTATATCTCCCTTCTTGTAGAGCTCGTTGCCCAGCCGCATCTCTTCTATGCTGGGATCTCCCCCTCCAGCCAACATCACCGCAGAGGCCGTGTAGATATCCAACGTGTTCCACTCCTTTTTCTGCTGTCTCACATGCCCGGTGCTTTTCAGATGAAGATGTGGTGCCGCGGGCGTGACTCGAACACGCGACTTTCAGATCTTCAGTCTGACACTCTCCCAACTGAGTTACCGCGGCATGCCTTTCTCCATGCTCTCTCTGTACGCCATCGTGCTCTCGCTCCGCCACACCCGCTGTCCGTTGGAGCATGACGGTACGGCCGCCCCGTTTGACAGCCGCAGGCGGAGAATACCCCTATTTCAATAAAAACGTTGCGGAATACAAGGGTTCACCACCCCTGTCATCCCCCGTTGTTATGTCTTCACTCCCTTATTTTCACACTATTTCACCCTATTTTATCCCTGTAAAAGAGGTTCATATAGGGCTCCTTTGTCCTGTGGTGGAATTCGAAGAAAAGAGGTTGGCCCCGATAGTCCAGGGAGACGGAAATGCGTATCGTATAGTTGTCCAGATGGGTGTTGTACTTAAGGGCGTCCGGGGGAACGGAAAGAGCGGCCAGGGATCTGTCCTCCCATTTTTCGATCTTCATATCCGTGTACGCCGAAGAGGCCACCACATCTCCGCTATCATTCTCTACGGAAAGAAGGATGTCCACGTCTTCCAGAACCACGGGCGCGTTGTTCCTCACAGTGAGATCCACCTTTATCCCCCCCAGCATGGTCTCACAGTACCACGTTTCCACCTCCACGGAGAGACGTGGAAAGAAGAAATAATAGCCCACGGCAGAAAGCAGTATCAACAGCACGACCAGACTGATCAAAAAACTCCTCCTCTCCACGGCCGGTATCATCCTGGCCTCCCTGTATCTCACCGGCCTCCACCCCCTGCCTTCTGGACCCCTATCCGCAGGAGTGTTCACAGCCAGCCACCTCCCAACAGTGTGGCGCCCACGGTGAGCCCCGGATCCACGATGATCACATGCCTGGGAACGCTGCCCATCTCCATGATACCCCCGTTTGTCAGGAACCTCGGATAGGCGGGTATGGACCCCAGCACACCCCGTTTGAAGGCAAGGTCCATGAACACGATGTTGGCCTTTATGGTTCCCCAGGCGGTGGTCCGCAACAGCAGGGATATGGAGCCGGAGTTCCTGTTCTCTATCTCTATCACAGGATAGAAACCGAACAGGGGTTTGACCCTGACCGACAGAAACCTGATGTCCTTGGCCTCCAGTACGATCTCCTTGAGGGAGAACGTCTCGGAGTAGGGCACGTCGGAGGCCTGCAGGCGGGCGTATCCTACACCATCGCTGTCCAGTACGTATCTGTCTCCGTTGAGACGGCCCTGCAGCCTCGTGCTCATGTTGGTCACGGAGAAAGAGTATCTCCCCCTCTGGCCCATGAACTCCCCGTCGGCATCCACATAGAGAGCCGTACCTCCTCCCCCCACGAACGCCGTGATATCCGGCATGAGCTGCAGCATGGACCCGTCCAGATCTATCTCGCTCTGGGGGACCACCGACAGCGATGCCGAGGAGGTGAGGTTCTCCACCACCATCCTGGCCGAGGCTGGCATGCTTCCGGCGGACCTCACACCGCCCAGATAGAGGTAGGGCAGCGTAGTGGAGGCCAGATAGTCCAGGTAAAACGCCTCGTCAACGGATGCGGAGAGGTATATGTCCGATGGAACCCTGGGAAGAAGGACCTCCATTCTCGTGTCCACAGGAGTCTTCTGCCGCAGGTCCATATAGAGCATCCCCGCATCCATCGGGGTTCCGTTGGAATAGAGGGAGGCGGACACGCTTGCGTCCACCCTGCCTCCCCCCAGCCCCATGTCAAGCAGCGCGGAGACGTTGAGGCTCATGTCCATATGATCTCCCAGTCCCTCTATCAGCAGATCGGCGTCCCTGCCCATGATGTTCCCGGCATGGACCATGAACCAATCATATCTCGGACTGTAGTCGCCCACGTTCATCCTAAGAGAGGTACCTGGCTCCCGCGTATCGGCGGATATGTCCGCTCTGGTCGGGAGGTCCGGGAGGTAGAACTTGGCCCCCGCCCCTCCCTCCTCGTCCTGTGCTATGGAGAACCCGTGGACCCAGGGGAGGTCGTCCATGCTCATATTCCCGTATCCCATGTATCCGGAAAGGCTGGTGGGCTCGTCCGTCTGGTAGGAAAAGGATATCTTGGTACCATTCCTGGTCAGCCCTTCGACGGCGGAGGAGAAGGCACCGCTCAGCATGTCCCCCATGGTCCTCCCCATGTTGGACACCGAGAACAGCATGTTGGGTATGGACATTATTCCGGCCGACGGACTCAGATCGGGAATACCCAGAGAGGTTATGCCGAGGGAAGAGGGGAACACGGCGGAGAACCTGCGGGGCATGGGGGAGAACACGAACTTTCCCTCCAGTGGCGTGCCAACGTCGTTGTAAACACTGGCCCTGAAGGTGTCGGTGTCGGAGAACGATACCGAGATGGAACTGTTGGCCCGATCATAGGATAGAGAGTGGAGGGAGGAGATGGACATGGACAGGGTGAAATCCCCCGGAGTCTTGGACACATAGAGATGGCTGCCCGGGAGCCTTCTGGCGGTCCCGTTGGAGACCAGCATGGAAACCGAGCCTATGGCCCGTTCCGGAGAGGATATGGAAACCCTCCCGTCCCCCCTCTTCATGCTGAGGGAGGAGGAGACCCCTGAGACATCCACCATCATGTTGGCGTCCATGTACCGGCTGAGGTACTTGACGTTCATGGGAGAGGCGGCTTCCCCCCCGCTCCTCCCGGTGTAGTTCATGCCGCCCCTGGAGGCGGAGAAGAGCATGTCCTCCGGCAGGTGGTCTATGATCACCGTAGCCTCCAAATCCTTATTTTCATCCACATAATATCCGTATAGCACGGTGTCCCCCAGAAGGGAGATCTCCCCCTCCGAGGTCTCGTTGCCTATCTCTCCGGAGATGTGCTTTATTCCCTTCAAGCGTCCCGCCACGATGATATCCACGGCCTTCTGGTCGAAGGGACCGGCGGTCCGATTGTAGAAGGCGAAGAAGCTCCTGTCCTCCACGACGGGTTTTATCCCGTCGGTCAGCAGGAAAGAGGCGTTCATGGGGGACTCCGTGTCCAGATACATGTATCCGCCGCTTCCGGCAGCCCCCAGTATCTTGTCCGGTATGCTGCTTATGGTCTTCCCCACCCTGTAAAACCTGGCGGAAACCCTCTCCACCAGGGCATCCAGCATGCCCCCGCCGCCCGGCGAGGAAGGGGAGAATGAGAGGGGTTCTCCCGCCTCCACGGTGCTCTCCATGTAGAGAGAGGCAGGGAGGTCCTCTATCTCGAACCAAACATGGCGCAGTGGGGTGTCCTGTCCTATGGTCTCCACGTCACAATAGAGATACTGGTATTCCTCGTATTCTATCCGCCCCATCCTCTCGGAGGAGGTGAAGTTCAGCGTGGTGAGATTTCCACCTTCGTAGGGCTGCCTGGACAGATGGGCGTGGAAATATGTGGAGGTGTTGTAGATGTCAATCAGGGCGGTGGTGGTGTTCTCCCTGTCCTCGGTGAAGGCCACGGAGAGGTTGACCTCCTCCTCGCACTCCCACATGACATCGTTGAAACCATAATGGGGGTCCTCGCTCTCCCCCCGGGCCACGGCCGTCGTCGGTATGGTATCCCTCCCCCACCCGGGTGAGACCGTCACATCCGCCCAGCTCCTGATGTCGTAGGTTCCCGTCTGGTTCCTCCTTATGAAGAGCATGTGGAACGTCAGACAGGATATCCTCTCCGAGAGAGCCCAGGAGACTTCTACCGGTCCGGTGATGTTGACCAGCTGTCCGGAATTCAGAAAGAGCATGTTCTGGGGGACTATGAAAGTCACGTCTTCGGCATGAAGATGAAGGCGCACGTGCTCCGGAACCCGGGGCAGTTTGAGGCCCATGGATATTATCGCCACATCCCCGGTGGTGTTGGGGTTGCTAGTGGAGCTGAGGTTGACGGGCTTTACTATGTAGACCTCCAGGCTGCGATTCCAGCCCAGGTTGTCTATCTCGATGACGGCACCGCCGTTCCCCCTGGGCTCGCCCTGGGAGAGGGCGGTGGAGTTCACCGCTATGTTCGGGTTCAGACGCACCCTCACATCGGTTCCAGTGCTGTCGTCGCTGTCGTTGTCGGCGTTGTCCACGTCCACATAGACCCACTGTGTGTCGAAATCCCCCCCGAACAGGAGACTCACGGGAGAGGGCATGAGAGAGCCGAGATTCCAGTCGTCGTCATTCCCCTGGAAAGGGATATACACATAATATGCCAGCGTGTCGAAAAACGTCTCACCCCCTATCTTCTCCTCGGGCTTGAAGGCTTCCACGGCAAAGAGGGTTGGGGGTATAACGGGCTTCTTTCTCTCCACAGTGGTGGTGGAAAAGCCCTCCATCGGTTCCTCCATATCCACTGCATGGGTAGGCCAGTCCTCTTCGAGATAGGAGACCTCTCCCTCTATGCCGTTGTCGTGCAATCTCTCTTCAACAGCCCGGTGTGCCTCCGCTATCCCACGGAAGACCTCTTTCCCGGGGGAACTCCCGGAGGAAATCCCCGTCTCCTGGGGGGAGGAGACCGGCTGGAAGGAGAGGGACATGAGGAACACGAACAGTATCAAGGCAGCCCACCGGGGACCGAAAGGACCTAAAGAGGAGTCCCTGAGCCCCCGGCCATCTCCGGCGGTCCTGCGGACATCACCCGTGGATTTCACAGGAACACCGGCACCGTTCTCGCCAGACGAATACATCGGTCCATACCATCCACTTCATCGATAATATCTTTTTTGGCACATATGTTGATTATCCGGTATAATTTGATGGGAATGTGCCGGTCCGCCGGACGATGGGCTCGGATTGCGGGCCGGGGGATATTCAGATGCCCTTCAAACTCTCCCTTATCCTCTCCAGCTCCTCAAGCCGGGATTTCTGCCTCTCCTCCATGTCCTTCAAACGCTTCTCCTGCCTCGAAAGATTCTTTTCCCTGGCCTCTATCTCGGCCTCACGCCTGGCCAGTTCCTCCTCCATACGTTTTTCCCTCTCGGCCAGCGTCCTCTCCCTCTCCTTCAATTCCTCCTCCCTGGCCTCTATTTCCGCCTCCTTTGCGGCCAGCTCCTCACGTCCCTTCTGGATGTCCTCCTGTAGGGCCAGCAGTTCGGAGGCTTCCTTCTTCAACTCCTTCTCCTTGGAAGAGAGGGCCGTTTCCCTCCGGGAGAACTCCTTCTCCCTCTTCTTCACCTCTCTCTCCACCTCCTTCTCCCGCTTTTTTAATTCTTTCTCCCTCTCCTTCAACGTCCTTTCCAGCTCGGATACCTTTTCCTCCCTGGCGTTCAACTCCTCTGCCCGGGAGTCCAGTTCCTCACGCAGGGAAGACAGCGACCCCTTCTCCTCCTCCAACCGTGAGGCCATCTCCTCCAGCCCCTTCCTTTCCTCCTCCAGCACGCTTTCCAAAGCCGAGAGCTCCTTCCTCTCGTCCGCGAGCCTGCTTTCTTCCTCTTCCAATAGCGCAGCACGTTCCTCCAATTCCACTTCTCGCTTCTCCACAGCAGCTTCTCTCTCCCCAAGCTCCGATGCTTTGTCCCTAAGAGCCTTCTCCTTGCGTTTCAGTTGTGCGGAGAGCTTCTTGAGAGCCTTCTTTTCCTCCGCAACAGCATCCTTCTCCGCTGCCAGCTTCTCTCTTTCTTTCTCAAGGGTTTCCCGTTCCTCTTTCAGCCTGCGGGAGAGAACTTCCAGCTCGGAGGACCTTACTTCCAGAGCATCCCTCTCATCTCTCAAACGTCTTTCCTCTTCCTCCACACGCCTCTCCCGTTTTTCCAGTTCCCTTCGTAGGGCATTCACCCGGTCCGCCTCTTCATCCACGAGAACCCTCCTCTCCTCCATCTCCGAGGACAGCCTGGCCAACTCGTCTTTCTTGGAAGAAAGGAGTTCCCTCTCCTCTTTGATCTCCACATATTTTGAATCCAGCTCCCTTTCCCTCTCCTGGAGGTCCAGCTCCCGTCGGTCCAGGGCGGCCTCCCGTCTGTCTAGCTCTTTTTGTCTCTTCCTCAACTCATCCTGGAGGCTCAGCAGCCGTTTCTCGTTCTCCACCTGGGCCTCTATCCTCTCTTCCAGTTCCTTCCTGGCCTCGGCGTTTTTTCTGGTCTTTTCCTCCAGGTCCCTCCATATGGCATCCAGCTCCCTCCTCTCCCTGTTCAGCCTCCCCATCTCCTCTTTGAATTCTTTCTCTTTCTGCTTGAGGAAAGCCTCCCGTTTGGAAAGCTCCCTCTCCCTCTCCTCGAGACTCTCACGCATGTCCTCGAGCTCCCTCCTCTCTCTCTCCAGCATGGCCCTCTCCTCTCTTATTCTCATCTCCTGGGCCTTCCTCTCGGCGAGAGCCAGGACATCCTCCTCCGTGGGCATGCCCGCCTCGGACGAGAGATGTTTGAGAAGGGCCACGGATCCCTGTTTGATGGAATCCAGCTCTTCCCTGAGCCGTCTGAGTTCGCTCTCCGGGACGTATCCCTCCTCCCGGGACATCCTCCACTCCTTCTCCATCAGCTCCCTCTCTTTCCTCCTCAGCTCCTCCTCCACCTCCCGCTTCCTCTTCTCCACCTCTTCCTCCACCTTCCTCCTGGCCTCCCTGTCCGCTTCTATGGAAGAGACTATCCTTTCCACGTCAGCGGGCGAGGAAAGAAAACAGTCCGCATGCTCTTTCACCACCGGGGTGATGCTTATGCCTGAAGACCTGTAGGAATAGGAATGGAGTTCCAGAATGCTCTCCGGCACCAGGGCATCCTCCACCAGGGGGCGGAGGGCCTCATCCCCCACCTTTCGCCCTCCGTCCGTGTGCTCCGCCAGGATGAACTCTCCCCGCTGGAACACGAGAAAACCCTCCCTGGAACCCCCGGAAAAGAGGCTTACCTTCAGAAATCCGTCTATCCTCTTGTCCCGAACCATCCCGGCAAGCCTGAGCAACTGCTCCCGGCCGCCGAAACCGCTCTCTATAATACGTCCACTGGGAAGCCTCATCATCAACACCTGTGGTTATATATGACGGAACAGTGGAACATCATAGGTTAAATAAAAGATTTCCTATAAACACGGCAGGCGTTCAATGACGAAAAGAGGGTCAACGGACCCCCATGGGGAGATGAAGAACCCTATGAGTGCCGAGAACGCCCCCCACCTCCTCTTTCTATCCCCTCTTAGTCTTCTATCCTCTGGTCGCTTCTTTTATCTCCTCCACCAGGGACTCCGCCGCTCCCCGTGGATCCACGGACCGGTATATGCTGCGGCCCACTATCACATAGTCCGCACCGGCCACGATGGCATCCGCCGCCCTGCCCCCCTGGGCGCCTACCCCCGGGCTCAATATCAGCATGTCGCCAACAACCTCCCTGACCAGCCTCACCCTCTCCGGACGGGTCGCCGGGGCTATCACCCCATGGGCCCCCGCATCCACCGCCACCCGGGCCAGGTCCAGACCGTGGGGTCGGGTGAACTCCAGACCACCTGGATGGCTCATCTCCGTCACCACGAAGACATCTCCTCCCCGCATGGCGTCAACACAGGCCTTGACCGTGTCCCTTCCCACGAACCCGTGGCAGATGACCCCCGAAGCACCATGCCGCCTCGCCTCCTCCACTATCATCCTGCTGGTGTTGGGTATGTCCGCCACCTTGAAATCGCAGATGACGTCGGCGAAATCCCCTATATCATCCACCACACCCATGCCCGCCGACAACACAAGGGGATAGTTCACCTTCACAGCATCCACCAGGTCCCCGACCTCACGGGCCACCTCCAGGGCTCTGGAGGGGTCGGTCTCGTCAAGGGCCAGAATGAGTCTGGATTTTCTCTTCACGCCTGTCACCGGACACCACAACCACGGGGGGGAGAAAAGGGTTTCGGGGTATCTTTCGGGATATTCCAAAGATACCGCCAATTATTTCAACCCGTCCACATACTCCTCAGCGGCATGGCGTCCATCAAAGAGCAGATAGAGGAGATAGAAGAGGAGATATTCCGCACCCAGAAAAACAAGGCCACGGAGCATCATATCGGCAAGCTGAAAGCGAAGCTGGCACGGCTGCGGGAGGAACTGGAGAAGAGGCAGAGGACAGGGGG
>JAGHBH010000085.1 GCA_021161085.1 Thermoplasmata archaeon
CCCGCCCCCACCAGATGCCCCCCTATGATGTTCCTGGGTTTCGCCGTCACGCTCCGCGGCATGGCGAACACTATGAACGCCGTGGAGCCTATGACCGCTATTATTATCCCCCCCGTGGTCAGGTTCACGCTCAGAAGCACGAAGAACATGACCAGCATGGCCATGAGACTCTGATAGAGATAGTTCACCCAGGTGGCCCGGGGCTCCAGCAGGCGGCGGTCCAGAAGGTGGAACCCCCTTACCCTGTTCTTTATGACCAGATGTTCCAGTTCTGTCTCGAGCTTTACCTCTTTTTTCTTGGTGTCGGAACCGGCGGTCATCACTCCACATCCAGTTCGTCCATGAAATCCTCCAGATGTTCACACTCCAAGGTGAGATACTTCCTGCAGTGGATGCACAGGCCGTCATCGTTCTCCTTGGGAAGGGAGGTGTTGAACTCGTAGCACGGGTATCTCGTCTCCTCCTCTTCCTCCTCCACATCCTCGGAGTCCGACGGGGAGATTCCGGAGACATCCAGGAGCTTGGGAAGCTGTAGGCCGGGCGGTCGTTTTCCTCCCTCTCTTTCCTCTGGCGTCATAGTATATTCCACCACGATCCCGCCGCTCTGCGCCTTTTTCACACGGGATACGCTGGGAACAGTACCGTCGTTTAAAACATTTTCACCGAAAACACCGAAAGACGGTGCATCATGGGGAGATGCTCATCCTGGAAGGGGCTTCTTTCCGGTGTCCGGGACAGCGGGTATGTTGAGGGGGACGAGGTTGGACAGCTTGTCCAGGAGGCCCTGCTTCTTCTCCCCCACCAGGGCGTGTGACAGCACCTCCTTGAGGTCGGATACGGGGATTATCTCTATCTTGCCCGCATACTTGCTGTCCAGCAGAACGTCCTTCTCGTTGGCCGCCGGGATGATGACCTTCTTGAGACCGGCCTGTGCGGCGGCCTCTATCTTGGCGTTGACCCCTCCGACCGGCAGCACCTGGCCACGGACGCTCAGTGAGCCGGTCATCCCTATCTCCTGGTCCACGGGGATGCCGTTGAACGCAGATATCACGGCGGTGGCTATGGATATGCTGGCGGAGTCCCCCTCCACACCTTCGTAGGTGCCCACGAACTGTATGTGGATGTCGTAGTTGCTTATATCCTGGCCCGTGTACTTCTTCAGGAGGGCGGAGACGTTCTCCACGGCCTCCTTGGCTATCTCCCCCAGCTTCCCGGTGGCGATGATCCTTCCGCCGGAGCGGGAGAGCGCGGGTGTGACCTCCGCCACTATGGGGAGAACGAGGCCTGCCTCCTCCGTGAGCCCCTCCGTCCCTCCTCCCATGACCGCCAGGCCGTTGACCATTCCTATCTGGGCACCGGAGGTTATGAACGTCTTGTACTCCTTCTTCCTCTCCAGCGCCCGGTCGGTTATCTGCTGTTCCAGGGAGCGGGCTATCCTCTTGGCTCTCTTGACATGCTCCACATCCACATACTCCGCTCCCATCTCCTTGGCCACATCTCCGGCCACCCGGACGAGACCTCCCAGTTCCCTGAGCCGGAGGGTCAGATGGCCTCTCCTGCCGGAGCGGTGCTTCGCCTCGTTGATTATCTCCGCCACCGCCCGTTTGGTGAAATGCGGTATCTTTCCGTCCTTGACCACCTCCTGGGCAACGAACCGGACCAACTTTTTCCTGTTCTCCGGGGTGTCCGGCATGCTGTTCTTCATGTATATCTCGTAGCCATACCCCCTTATCCTGGATCTGAGGGCGGGATGCATTCCCCCAACACGGTTGCCCCTCTCGTCCACAGCCCCGTATATGGAGTCGAGATTTCCGGCGGCCACCAGCACGAAGTCACAGGGCACGGGCTCGGTCTTCACCATGGCCCCGCTGGACCTCTCGCTCTGCCCGATTATGGGAAACTTCTTCTCCTGGAGGGCGGTGAGGAGGCTCTGCTGGCTCTCCATTCTGAGGAGGTTTATCTCGTCGATATACAGGACGCCTCCGCTGGCCTTGTGGATGGCCCCCACGTCCACCCTCTCGTGGGCGGGCGTTCCCAGCCCTCCGCTCTGGAACGGGTCGTGTTTCACATCGCCCAACAGCGCCCCGGCATGCGCCCCCGTCGCATCGATGAACGGCGGATCCTCGTTCGGTTCGTGGGTTATCAGCAGCTTCGGCACCATCTCCTTCTCCTCATGCTGGCTGCCCATCCGGAGGACGAAGAACACGGCTGCTGCTGCTATTATCCCCCAGAAGAGGGTGGTGGAGTCCACGGTCCATCCTCCCCCCTCGGTGGGGTGGATCGCCAAGAAAAAGGATAGGGAGAGGACGAGGAAGACCATGAGAAGTATTCCCTGGGCCTTCTGCTGTTTCCTCTGAAGCGCCCGGGCCTTTTCCGCCTTGACGATGTCCTTTCCCTTCCCCGCAGGGACAACCCTTATCTTGGGCTCGTTGGGGTCCTCGGGGTTGTGATACGCCAGCACGTCCTTCAGATCTCCCTTCGGAAGGAACTCGGTCATGGACTGGGCCAGCATCGATTTGCCGGTCCCCGGGTCTCCTATGAGGAGGACGTGACGCTTCTGCTGGGCGGCTTTCTTGATGATGTCCACGGCCTCATCCTGGCCTATGACCTGGTCTATCAGCCTCTCCGGAATCTCTATGTCCTCCGTGGTCTCGAAGGGCATCCTCTCTATCCATTCTTCGACACTCTCCTCGAAGAACCCCTTTCTGGGGGGACCGGAGGATGCCGGTCTCTCGGGAGGATCGTCCGCCGTTCCGGAGCTGTCGGTCATATTCACACCATCTCTCGGGCCTCTGTCCCCGTTATCCACACGATATGAAGGACACGCCGTGGAAACGAATTATACCCCCACCGGGTATATATGGTTTTTTCCTCCATTATCGGCATGTTGAACCCGGATATTATTTCGTGATAGATATTACCTTGTACCTATAATATATAGCCAATATACAACCCAAATATACCACCCCAATGCTCCAATACACCCCCCCGCCGGAGAGGAGGGGGGAAAGGTTAGGGTTAAGTAGGGGGAACATATTCTATCCACGATGAGCGACGGCGTGGAGATATACGAGATAAAGAAGAAGGAGTTGAAGGGGGGGATAGTGGTGGATGGCTTTCCCAGCGTGGGATTGGTGAGCTCCATCGTTGCCAACTATCTCATAAACCTGTTCGACCTAGAGCAGATAGGGGTCGTGGACTCCATATACTTCCCCACGGTCTCCCTCATAAAGGAGTCGGAGCCCCTGAATCCGGTCAGGATATACGCCACCCGGGAGGAAGAGGAGAGTCCCCTGGTGGTGTTCATCTCCGAGTTCCAGCCCTCGCCGAACATCATAAAGCCCATCGCCAGTGCCATGCTGGACTGGGCCATAGAACAGCGGTGTTCCCTTGTCATATCCCCCGAGGGCCTGGTGGTGGACACCTCGGAGGTGGAGGGAAAGCTGGAGGAGGACGACATTAAGGAGCAGCGCCTGGCTGTCTATGGGGTGGGGAGCACCAAGGAGGTGCGGGATCTCATAAAACAGCATGACGAGATAAGCGAGTTCACCGAGGGGATAATCTCCGGCGTCGCCGGCGTCCTCCTAAACGAGGGGAAGATGAGGGATTTCCCCGTCCTGGGCCTTCTGACCGAGGCACACCCAGACTATCCGGACGCAAGGTCGGCCGCCAAGGTCATAGAGATAATGGACAAGATCATCCTGAACCGCAACATAGACGCCGAACCCCTCTACCGGGAGGCGGAGAAGGTGGAGGCCCAGATAAAGGCCCTCCACCAGCAGAGCGGAAAGGGCAAGAAGGGACTAAAGAAGCCGCTCACCCCATCCATGTACGGATAACCGTAACTGGCAGATGAAGAGAAGAGGAGGAGATAACATGGCCGAGAAGATAAGCATAGCCAGGCTGATAAAGCTTCTGAACGACGACCTCTCCTGGGAATACACCGCAGCCGTCCAGTATATCCAACACAGCGGCGTGATGAAGGGGGCCGCCTACGCCGACATAACCAAGGAGATGAAGATACACGCCACCGAGGAGATACAGCACGCCCTCATCCTGGTGGATCAGATAGCGTATCTCGGGGGCACACCGACCGCAAGGGTCTACGAGGCGAAGAAATCCAAGGACACCGTTGAGATGCTCAAACAGGACCTTGAGGGAGAACTGGATGCCGTCCGCAGGTACAAGGAGAGGATACAGGAGGCCGAGTCCATCCAGGAATACGCCCTGGCCCAGAAACTGAGGGAGATACTGGCCACCGAGCAGGAACACGCCATGGATCTCCAGAGCGCCCTGGGAGAATAGGGGCTACCATCCCCATTCCCGGAGCCTGCTGCGGCTCTCCACGGCCTCCGCCAGTCCCCGGCTCTCTATGACCACAGTCCCCCCGTATCCCCGGGAGGCCAGGGCTCTTTTCACCTCTTCCCACGGCACGGTTCCTTCTCCCACCACGAGATGCTCGTCCCTCTCGCCCCCGTTGTCGTGCGCATGCACGTTCTCCAGACGGTCCATCAGAAGGTCCGAGGAGAGGAATGCCTTCAGCGTCCCGGAAGCGTGGGCGTGACCCACATCAAGGCAGAAGCCGATATCCGTGCCCTCCAGATGGCTCTCCAGTTCCCGGGGGGTGGTGCAGATGGTGGTGGCCATCGGGGGCATGTTCTCCAGGGCCACCCGCAGGTCGTAGGCCCGGTTTATCTTGTCCAGCATCCTCACCCCTTCCACGCTGAGCTCGAACACCCGCTCCCGGTCGTAGAACCCCAGGGGTGAGACGTGGCCTGGATGTACCGTCACCACATCCAGTCCGAGGTCGTTGGCCGTCTCCAGGGTCTCCCAGAGGAAGGAGAAGGACTTGCCCCGCATGGGAGGAGACAGGCTGCCTATGTTCACATCGCTGAGAGGGGCGTGTATCTGGAGTCGCAGCCCGTATCTCTCCATGATATCCGAGAACACCCTCCTGTTGCCCGGGAGCTGATGGAGGGCCTCGGCAACCACCTCCCATGTGGAGAACTCCCCCGCAACATCCCCTGCCACCTCCTCCGGAGGCCTCAGGGAGAATCCCGGGCAGGACACCGCTATCTCCACCTATCCCACCTCCCCGTTGTCTTTCTCTGTTCCGGGAGCCTCCACCACGGGTATATGGGTGAGCCATTCCACGGTTTTCCGCAGAATCTCCGATGTTTCCTCTCCCATCCCACCACCGGCGGTACCGTCAGTCTGGCCGACCTGCAGCTCCACCTTTATGTCCCCCAGCGGGTGTTTTCCGTCGGAGAAGTTTATCCTGCCCATCAGCGCGGCCTGTTTTCCTATGAAAAAGTCCCGCTTTCCCCCGGCAACCAGCCCCAGGAGATGGGATCTGGCGGCGTCCCTTATCCTCTGCTCCGCCAAGAGTTCACGCATCCTCTCCAGAGAGGCCTCGCCGGAGAGAATCTTCACCGGTATGATCTCACCCGAGGCGCCCCTCATCTCGTCCTCCGCCACGGACAAGGTCCCGTCGGGAAACACGTTCTTCAACGCTTCCAGGACCCTCTCCTCCTCTTCCGTCGGGAACACCGGGCAGGAGAACGCCGCCACGCGGGAAGATGGGGGGCGAACAGCACCGCTGTCTGGGGGAACGGGCATTTTTGACACTCCTATACGTTCTTCACCTCGTACACCACGCCGCCGTCCTTGAACACCCTTATGACACCGGAGGAGGAGACCACCACGGCCACCGCACCGGTCACCCGGGTTATGTAGGCAGCCGCCAGGTGTCTGCCTCCCAGTCCCTCTTCCAGTGCGAGTGAGGGGATGTTCTGGACCATCACATACCTTCCGGCCGAGACGATGTGCCCCCTGGAGTCCAGCACCAGAGCTCCGTCCATGGTTGCGTATCTCTTAACGGTCTCCTTGTCCTCCTCCGACATCACCCTGGCCCTGGAGCCGCCGCCCCAGTTGAAGGGCGTTCTTATCATCTCCCTGGACTGCATCATCACCTTCTGTTCGTCGCCCACTATGAAGAGGGCTCCGGCGGGATACCCCTCCTTGCCCTCCCTGGCCACCTCTGAGGCGACATCCATCACGGCCTCTATCACCCTTATGTCCACCCGCTCTCCCAGGGACTCTATAAGGGAGGACACGCCGAGGTTGGATGTGTTCACGTCCAGCACTATGTCCATGTCTCCGGAGGCCAGGCACAGCACCCTTTCTCCCGGGTGGAGAAGTCCCTCTCCCATGGCGGCCACGAAGAATTCCCTCACCCTGGACAGAAGGCCGAGACCGGGCGAGGGAATCGAGGATATCTTCCTGTAGGCGACTCCGTCCATGACCAGGAAGCGAGAGGGAGGAGACCTGGATGATGCTATTATAACCTTCACGCTCCCGGAACCCGGGGGAAAGCGGGATACCACCCTCTCCACCGCCCCCGGGTCAACCTCGAAGAGAACGACCGCATCCGGCCTGGAGGATTCCACGGCCTCCATGAAGAGTGAGAGATCCATGTGTGGAGAAAATACCCTATGATATAAAAATATGAGCCGAAGCCATTAGAGCGTGGCCGTGTCTATGATTCCAGGGGAACCTCGAACTCCTCCAGATCCCTAGGAGCCCGCACCCGGGGAAAGACCCTTCTCGCCTCGTCCTCCAGAACCGAGGGGTCCTTGTAGCGGGGGCTGCGGTGATAGAGGAAGAGATATCTGGCCCCGCATTCCACGGCCGCCCGGGCGGC
>JAGHBH010000063.1 GCA_021161085.1 Thermoplasmata archaeon
CCGATGCCCCCCCTGGCTCCCCTGTCACCACAGGAACGTTCTCTCCCTCTCCGCGGGTGGATGGGGTGGTCTCCTACCTACCCATAGCCACCGGATGCACCGGTTCATGTACCTACTGCATAACCCGCATAGCCAGGGGCAGGCTCAGATCCCGGCCGCCCGAGCTTCTGATAGAATGGGTGAAAAGGGCCGTTGAGAATGGAGCCAGGGAGATAAGGCTCAGCGCCCAGGACACGGGGGTCTACGGCCTGGACCTTGGCTCCACCCTGCCCAATCTCATCCGCAGGATAACCGATGCCTGTCCCCCACGGCCAGAGAACCCATACATGCTCAGGATAGGGATGATGAACCCCTCCTCACTGGCGCCCATACTGGACGAGGCTGTAGAAATATACCGGCTCCCCAATGTGTTCAAATTCCTGCACCTGCCCATCCAGAGCGGAAGCGACCGCATCCTCTCCGCCATGAAAAGGGAATACACAGCCGAGGAGGCCGTGTCCCTCGCCCTGGAGATGAGGAAAAGAATAGAAGGGCTCACGCTGGCCACGGACATAATCGTAGGATTCCCCGGCGAAAGGGAGGAGGATTTCCATATGTCCATGAGCCTCCTTGAGGAGATGAGGCCAGATGTGGTGAACATAACCCGGTTCTCCCCCAGACCCGGAACCCCGGCCCAGGCATACCCGGACAGGATACCCGGATGGCGGGTCAAGGAATGGTCCAGGGAGATGACGGAAAAACGGTTTGCAATATCCCTTGAGAACAACCGGCGTCTGGTGGGAAAGGAGGAGAGGGTGCTGGCCGTGGAAGATGGGAGAGATGAGAACACCACGGTCGCCAGAACCACCTCGTACAGGCCCGTGGTCATCCGGGAGACAATACGCCCCGGGGTCTGGGTGGATGTGAAAATCACCGGGGCTGAAAAGGTATATCTGCTGGGAGAGCGGATTGAAGGTCCGGGATAGATGTAGAATGGGGCTCCGTGGCTCAGCAGGAGAGTTCGCTACCGTCGGTGTGGAGGTGGGCAGGCCACTCTTCCTCTCCCATGAGATATCGGTGTATGTCCGCAGCCGCCCGGCGACCGGCCCCCATGGCCTTGATAACCGTCGCCGCTCCGGTGGCCACGTCGCCTCCGGCCCACAGTCCCTTGACACTGGTTTTTCCGTTCTCGTCCACCTTTATGCCCCCCCAGTCGTAGACCGCAAGCCCGGGGGTAGTCTTCTGGATAACGGGGTTCGGGCTCTGACCTATGGCCACCACCACGGTGTCTATCCTCATCATGAACTCGCTCCCCTCCAATGGAACAGGACGACGACGGCCGCTCTCATCCGGCTCGCCCAGCTTATATTGGATGAGTTCCATACCGGTCAGATTGTTGGAGTCGTCGCCCAGGAACCGTACGGGTGAGGTGAGCATGAGCATCTTTACCCCCTCCTCTTTAGCATGCTCCACCTCTTCCTTCCTGGCAGGACATTCTCTCTCGGTCCGCCGATAAATGATGGTCACCTCCTCGGCACCCAGACGTACGGCTGTTCTGGCCGCATCTATGGCCACGTTACCCGCCCCGATAACGGCCACCTTGCGGCCTATCTTTATCGGGGTGTCATATTCCGGAAACCGGTAGGCCTTCATCAGATTGACCCTGGTGAGGAACTCGTTGGCTGAATACACCCCGTTGAGGTTCTCCCCCGGGATACCCATGAACCTTGGGAGGCCGGCGCCGGTTCCGGCATAGACCGCATCGTACTCCTCCAAGAGTTCCTTCATGGTCACGGTCTTTCCCACGACATGGTCCACCCGTATCTCCACACCCAGGCTCTTCACATAGTCAACCTCCGCCTGTACTATGGACTTGGGCAGCCTGAACTCCGGTATCCCATAGACCAGCACGCCGCCAGGCTTGTGGAAAGCCTCGTAGACCACAACCTTGTGTCCCTTCTTCGCCAGCTCACCAGCACACGCCAGACCCGTCGGGCCGGAGCCCACTATCGCCACCTTCTTGCCCGTCGGCGGGGGAAGGGCAACGGTCTCCACCTCACCGTGCTCCCTCTCATAATCCGCCACGAACCTCTCCAATCTGCCGATGGCCACGGGCTCCCCCTTCCTCCCGAGGATGCACATACCCTCACACTGGGCCTCCTGCGGGCACACACGGCCACAGATGGCCGGAAAAACGTTGGTCTCCTTTATCTTCCGGGCGGCCTCGACGAACTTTCCCTCCTTCACCAGAGCGATGAACTCCGGAATCTTGACCTCCACGGGACAGCCGGCAACACAGAAGGGCTTCTTGCACTGGAGACACCGCTCGGCCTCCGCTATGGCCAGATCCTCCGTATATCCCAGGGCGACCTCCTCGAAAGTCTTTATCCTTTCCCCCGGAGGCCTCTCCGGCATCTTGTTCCTCGGGCCGCCCCTAGCCATCCGCATTCCTCCTGCATTCCTGCTTGTACTTTTCAAACGCCAGCTCCTCCTCCTCACGGAAGAACCGCTGTCTCTCCATGAGCTCCTCGAAATCCACCTGGTGTCCGTCGAAATCCGGCCCGTCAACACAGGCGAACTTCGTCTCCCCGCCCACGGTCACACGGCAGGCGCCGCACATGCCCGTGCCATCCACCATTATGGGGTTGAGGCTCACTATCGTCTTTACGCCAAACTCCTCTGTCAGCCGGCACACGAACTTCATCATCAACACCGGCCCTATGGCTATAACCCTGTCCACCTGTTTCTCCAGCAGTATCCTCTCCAGCACCGTGGTCACGAAACCCTTCTCCCCCTTGGTACCGTCGTCCGTGGTCACGTAAAACTCGTCGCTCACGCCCTTTATCTCCTCCTCCAAGATGAGGAGGTCCGCCGTTCTGGCCCCTATAATGCCTATCACATGGTTTCCAGCAGCCTTCAACGCCCTCGCCTGAGGATACAGGGGTGCCGTACCGACCCCGCCCCCAACACAGGCCACCGTGCCATACTTCTCGTGTACGTGGGCTGGCAGCCCCAGCGGCCCCGCAAGGCTGTACAACCTGTCGCCTGCCTTGAGCGTGCCCAGATAATGGGTGGACTTCCCCACCCTCTGACTTATCAGGGTGATGGTCCCCTCATCCCTGTCGAAATCGGCTATGGTCAGGGGCACCCGCTCGCCCTTCTCCCCCGCCATGAGGATCACGAACTGGCCCGGCTCACAGTGGCTTGCGATCTCCGGAGCGGAGACCACGAACAAATCCACCGCGGGTGTCAACGACCTTTTCTCCACTATCTCGTTGTCCATATGGATACCCGCCAACAGGGAAAAACCCCCCCTATAAAAACCTTGGGAAACCCCGGGTGTAGTATCCCGAATTAATTTTACACTTCAATTTGACAGCATCGAAATCCATCACCCAAAGTACACATCCCTTTAACAAGACCACCTGTTAAAGTGTTTCGGGATACTACATTCGCCTTTCCTCTGGGACACTTTTATATATTGGATTGGTGAATTCATACTTAAAAACGATGGATGGCCGAGATGGATGGTGGGCATGGAGCACGGGCCAGAGGATGTGCTCCGTGTCCGAGGGATGAAAAGGTGGAAGACCGGTGGCCGAAGGTGAGCACGTCATATGTCCCGTATGCGGGTCCGCCGTTGACGTGGAGACCGGGGTCTGTCCCCGTTGCGGCATGAGGAGAGAGGGAGATGACATGGAGGACAGGGAGACCACGGTCCGCCTGTTCATGCTTCTTCCCGGGGTCGGGAGGAAGAAGGCCGAGGCGCTGTACGACGCCGGTTTCAGGACCATAGCCGACTTAAGAGAGGCGGATCTTTCCACCCTCGCCGGTGCCAGGGGGATAGGAGCCAAGCTGGCCAGGAGCATCCAGCAGCACATAGAGGAGGGGGGCATGGAGAAGCACGGGCTGTATCTTTGTCCTGAGTGTGGGGCTTTTGTTGCCGAGGATGCCATGGTGTGTCATAATTGTGGTGCGGACCTCTCTGGCGGGGAGGAAGAGCTTGCCGGCGAGG
>JAGHBH010000058.1 GCA_021161085.1 Thermoplasmata archaeon
GGCATAGGGGGTGTGGGTGTGCCCAGAAGGAAGTACGGGCGTCTGAGAAAGGCCATATCCCCCCCTCCGAGGGAGAAATGCAGGGCGTGTCGCCTCGGCTACCCCTGTCCGGTCCACTCTAGGGAGGGAGATGGGGGGAGCAGGCCCACGAAGGAGGAGATAAGGAGGGCCAAGAGGGTGGAGAAGGGAAGGCGGAAAAAGAGGAAGGGATAGGTCGTTCAGCCGTCCGTGTGGTATCCCTCTGCATGATGCTGGATGATGACCCCCCTGGCCTCAAGTCCCTCCAGTATTCTGCGGAACACCGCCGGGTCCCTGCCCAGTTCCTCGGGGAACACCACCCCCTCCGGTCTGATCTTTCCTTCCAGCATGAGCCTGGCGGTGATCGTGCAGGGAAACCCTGTGGTCCTGGCCATGGATGTCATGCCCTTAACGGTATCCGTCCTGTCCAGGAGATGATATACGTGCTTTTCCCTCCTCCTCTCCTTTCCCTCCCCCTGTCCTTCCCCTACCGGCTCTCCTTCGGCCTCCACCCTGAGCACGGTGAACTCCTCCTCCCCCTCATCCAGGCGCCACAGGGGGAAGAGCAGCCTTGCCGTCACCTCCCGGGGTGTGACCCGGCAGCCTCCGATGTCCAGAGGGGTGGTGCTGAAAAACCCGGTCTCCCTGAGCATCCTCATCTTCTCGGCGTGTCCGGGATATCGCAGCGTCTTCTCCGAGAGGTCGGGACAGTCCACGGTCCAGAGCAGGCTTCTCAGTCCGTCGGTGTTGAACGCCTCCAGCGTGCCTATGCCCGGTACCTCTACCGGTTCCACCTCCGAGAGGGCGGGGAGGGTGACTATCCTGCCGTCCCTCTTCATCCTGGCCGGCCGGGTGTATTCCTCCAGCACGTCCACCGGGGAGAAAGGTGCCTTGTACTCGTAGGGCCACCTCCGGGTCCGGGGAAGGCCGCCAACCATGATGGACGCACGGACCATCCTCATCCCGGCATCCCTGAAGCCGGCCTCCAGATGTCCTATCATCATGTTGCTTAGGCCGGGGGCCACCCCGCAGTCCACCACCGCGCCCCCTCCATTTTTCCTGGCGACACGGTCCAGGCCCCTGGCGTCCTCTGGCATGAAGGAGATGTCGCAGCAGAGCTTCCCCTCCTCCAGAACAGTCTCCAGGGTCCTGTACCCCATGAAGCCGGGCACCGCACCTATGACCACATCCGCATCCTTCACGGCCCTTCGCACGTTTTCCTTCACGGCAAGGTCCATCTCCAGGGTGACCAGCCCTCCCCTGACATCCGGGTCGTCTCCGACCACGGCCTCCAACCGTTCGAGGGCCTTTCCGTTCAGGTCGGCAACGGTCACCCTCCTGTCCCCGTCGGCCAGCAGATCCCTGGCCATGGCCCCTCCCACCATCCCCCCTCCTAGGATCGCTATCTCACGGGCGGTGCTCATGGAGGAGGACAGACGATTGGACGGTGATAAACCTTCCGAGGCCGTCGGTCTTCCGCAGCATTTATATCCCCCTCCCACTCTACCCCCGTGGGTGCTTTTGGGTGCTCCTCCACAGGGACAAGAGAGGACAGATGTCGTTCGCGTTCGCAGCGGTGCTGCTGTTCCTTGGAGCGTCCCTGGCCGCCGCCACTTTCGCATACGTGGAACACGAGGCCGCCCTCCGCCGTCTCGTTCTCCAGGACGAGAGAATGCTGCGCTCCGGGGCGGAAGAGGTGGAAAGGGTTATAGAGACCAGGGCCCGCTATTCGGCGGCCTACGCCCTCTACCTGACAAGGGACACGGGGGAGGATCCCAACGCGGTGTTCGTGGAGGATATGGCCTCGTTCCTTGAGGAGAACTCCCCCTTCCAAGTGGGCAGGGTCTTCGTCAGCGTGTCCAACGCCAGCTTCGAACTGCTCCCCCGGACGGCGGTCCACAGGGATCTGGTTCCCACCACCGCCACAGGCTCCGAGAGCATAGAGGGCGGCCGGGTCTACTACGTCTCCTCTCACAAGATGGACGAGCTGGGCCGGTCATCCGCATGCCTGGGAGCGGAGGTCTCCTACTCCCTGGTGCTCAACGCCACCGACACGCCGCCCGGCGGCCTTGACGATGGGGGAGGAGGCGGTGCCGGAGCGGGGTATTCCGTTCTGCCGGTGGACAGGAGGGAGACGCTGGACACCGTGTTTCCCTTCCTGGAAACCAGAATGGACCGGTTGGCCTCCAACACGGAGAGCAACGAGACAGGGGTGTCCAGGCTGGTGTCCTACATGCTGACCACTCTCCTCCAGTACAGGATCCTCATGGGGGAGGGGGCCGTGGGCGGTCCCAGGGATGCCGGGGACATGCTCACCCCCTGGGACGTGGAGGTGGCGGTCAACCTGGCCGTCATGCTCGAGGAGCTGCGGGCCTTCCGTGCGGTGGATCCCCGGTCGGTGGAGGCCTTCGACATGAACAACGGCCAGAAGCGCATGGACAACGCCTCCATTCTGGTGCGGGACGGACGGATAAGACGTATAGCGGAGAGGAGCATATCATCCCTGCTGCTGCGGTACACCAGGGAGGGGACGCTGGACCCGGCTGACCTGCTGGCCCTGTT
Organism: Thermoplasmata archaeon; assembly: GCA_021161085.1. Taxonomy (GTDB): domain Archaea; phylum Thermoplasmatota; class Thermoplasmata; order JAGHBH01; family JAGHBH01; genus JAGHBH01. The sequence goes on from JAGHBH010000058.1 coordinate 2,581, forward strand.
CCTCTGCATGGACGCCAGGCCGGTGAACATGAGGGCCGTGGTATCCCAGGTGCTCTACACGGTGATGGACCAGCTGGTCCTCAAGTACCTGGACTATTTCGGCATCCCCGGAGACGGCGTGTGGGACAAGGCCCATACGAGCAGCCTCTCCTACAAGGCCCTGGACCATCTGGACGTGGACCAATATGTCACGGTTGATGCCGATCCCTTCCCCGGGTCGGAGATAATGGGATACGCCAACGCCACCCTGACGGAGGGAGGGAGCGGGACGGCCTACATCGGGCTCAACGGGACCGGCTACGTCAACTGGACGGCGGGCAGCCATCCCACCTTCTCTCCCCTTTTTGACTCCGTGGGCTCCGGCGAGAGGGTGTTCTTCGCCTGGCAGGGCGGCACCGTCAAGGTGGACGCCTCGGTATCCCTACCCGATTTCATCTACGATACGCCGGTGGGCGTGGAGGTGTGGATAAGGTCGCCGGGTGATGCAGAGGGGGAGTCGGGGGAAGGAGTGTGGGAGAGGGTTCTGGAGGCCAACACCACCCGGATGTGGGAGTGGCTGCCGGAGGCGGTCAACGACACCGGTGGGAACGAGAC
>JAGHBH010000187.1 GCA_021161085.1 Thermoplasmata archaeon
AGGGAGACCGAGGGGGGATACGCATGGTACTTCCCGAAGGGGGAGGGGAGGGGAAATTTCGGCATCATGCTCTCGGGAGAAGACGGAGCCAGGGTGTGGCAGTCTCTGGACAGCCTGAAAAGACGGTTCTATCCCGACGCAAGAATAGTCTCCAGGGTGAACGGGGCCGTACCCCTCTCCCTGCCCGTGGAGCATCCATCCAATGGGACCGTCTATCTCGTGGGGGATGCCGCCAGGCTCTCCAACGCCCTGAGCGGAGGGGGGATAAGGAACGCTCTCCTCTCCGGCCGGATGGTCGGAAAGCACATATCCTCCCTATGGGAGGGGGGGAAACACCGGAACCCCGGGGTCTTGGAAGCCTTTGAGGCGGAATGGCGGGATGTCTTCTGGAGTGACCTTCACAGGGGCGTGAGGATGAGGGAGAGGGTGTTCCGCGGCCTGCGTGAGACCCACAAACTGGAGACCCTGGTCCGTCTGGCCTCCTTCATACAGAGGATAACGCCGAAAACCCTTATGGACGCCGGTATGCACATGCTCCTCTCCAGGCTCAGCGGCTCCTTCTTATAAAAGCTTGAAGTTCCGAACTGCCGGGCCACGCGGCGCCATCCCCGGAGGGTCACGGGAAAAGTAATATTACGCCCTTCGTCTGCTGGGGGTCCATGGCACGGCCCCACCGTTTCCCCATGGAGAAGGCGGCGTATCTGATATCCGGGGAGAGAAGGAAAAAGACCGACCCGGAAAAATTCCTGGATGCCTTGGAAGGGTGTGTTGGACCCCTCTCAGGGAAAAAAGTTGCCGACATAGGTTGTGGCCCCGGTTTCTTCACCATCCCCCTGGCCCGGAGGGTGGGATCCGGTGGAAAGGTGTGGGCGGTGGATGTGGAAAAAGGCGTGCTGGACATGCTCTTGGAGCACATTCCCCCCGGAATGGAGGACAGGATAGAAACCGTGCATTCCGCCGTGGACCGCATACCCCTCCCGGACGGGGTGACAGACGGGGTGCTGCTGATAAACATATTTCACGAGATCCGGGGTACCGCAACCCTGGATGAGGTTGATCGGATACTCTCCCCGGGAGGGTTCATGGTGGTCCGGGACTGGGACATGGTGGAGACCCCACACGGGCCGCCCCTCTCCGAGAGGGTTCCCCCCGACCGAGTGGGAGAGATTCTTGAAGAACTCTCCAGAGGCCGTGGCGGATACGAGAAAACGGCCGTGCTACCTGACAAAAGGGACCACTATACACTGGTCTTCAGGAAACAATCTCTCGACCTGTAACCCTCTGATCCTTCCGTCCTCCTCTCCGGGCGGCCTCTTTCTTCAGCCCGGCCGCAGCCTCCTCGGCATCATGCCAGCCCTCTCTCTCCGCTATCTCGATGATCTCCTCCGCCAGCTTCTCGGCATCCCTGTATCTTCCGGAAAGAAGCAGGCTTCTTCCCGCCGTGTACATGCCGGCCAGGGCCCCACGGACATCCCCCCCGGCCTTGAGCATCTCGGCGGCATCCATGGCCTCCGAAAAGCTCCGCTCCATGTCCCCCGCCGCACGAAGATCCAGGGCCATCTCTATCTTCAGCCGTGCCAGGGCCGTTCTGTCGCCCGCCCTTTCCAAGATATCCGCTGCTTTTTTCCGCAGTGACAGGGCATTCGTGGGCCTGCCCTTTTCCCGGAGGAACGATGCCGCCGAACCCAGCCACATGGCCACCACCGGGGGAGACGGATGGGAGGGATGCCTCATGCGCTGTACCCGTGAGGGACGTATGCGGGCCGAGTCGGAGAAATCGTAAAAAGCCTCGACCCCGGGAGAAACACGGTCAAAAACCGCCTCGGCCCCGGAGAGGTCCTGCGGCAACATGGTGTCGAGAACCTGTGATGCGAAGGAGAGGGCCACGTCGTGGGATGAGGATGCCAGATCCCCGTAAACTTGGGAGAAAGCGGACACGGCCCGGTCTATCTCGCCGATCTGTGTTAGAAGCCGGATGAGGGTGAAGGCCGCCGCCCTCTCCGCCTCGTGGTCCCCGAGTTCCCTGGACAGAGATATGGAACGCTCCAGAAATCCTACGAACAGGCCGTCATCCCCGCCCCGGAGAAAGGAGATGACGCCCATCTCGTGGAGGGCTGCGGCTTCTCCCCTGGGGTCTCCGACCTTCCTGAACTTTTCAAGAGCCGCCGAGGCATATTCCAGGGCCCTCTCCATATCCCCCCTGCTCCGGTATGCCGTGGCAAGGTTCAGCCTCTCCCTGGCCTCCATCCTCACATCGCCAGTGGATATGGCCTTTTCCAGGGCCGATGCGAAGGTGGATATGGTCTCCTTCCACATGTTGAGATCCCTCTGGACCACCCCTATTCTTTCCCTGGCCTCTTCCTCAACAACCCTCATCTCCTCAGCCAGGCCGTTTCCGCTCTGCCGGGAGGCGTAAACCGCAGCCGCAGTATATCTGTCCAGAGCTCTTTCCAGTTTTCCCCTCCCCCTCCAGTAGTCCCCCTCGGCCACATATAGACGGGGGAGCAGACCCTTCCCCCGGGTTTCCTCTGATGCAGCGGCCTCCTCCAGTCTGCCGAACATCGCCTCGGCCTCTCTCTCCGGCAGGGACGACAACATCCTATCGGCGGACAGGAACACCTCAACGGCCCTCATGGGGCTGTCGGATGCGAGAAAATGCATGATGCACTCCCGCAAAACGGAGATATCAGGATACTCCTCCCCCCCCACAACCCCTGCCAGATAGTCGCCCGCCTTTCTGTGCAGAATCTTCGCCTCCTCGGGGGAAAGAAGGGATAACACGCCCTCGCGCACGAGATCGTGGATCACATAATCCTCGCCTGTGGAGGATATCAGCCCCGACGATATCATATCATCCAGCATTCCGAGGTCCTCAGATGACATGGACAAACCCAGGGCCTCCGCCGGCACGGGAAGGTTGAAGACGGAAAGCATCTTTACGACCTCAACGGCCTTCGGGGGGATGAGGGAGAACAGTTCCCTGCGGAAGAAGGAGGAGATGTCCTCTCCGGAAAGCGGTCTTCCCATCTCCGCCGAGATCTCCATCAAGAGGGGGTGGCCTGCCGTGCTCTCGTATATCTCCCTCCATAGCTCCGCCGCACCTGGGTTCTTGGCTTTTATGAATTCCTCGGCGGCCTCCATGTCCATTCCCCCCAGCCGTATCCTGACGACCTCTCCTCTGTCCGTTTCCCTTGAAAGCCATCGCAGTCCCGTACGGGATACGAGAACGAGGAGATATCCTCCTGTTTTTCTGGCGTCAACCATGATGCGGAAGAACGGCATCCACTCTCCCGCCCCGCCGCTCTCGTTGTCCGGGGTCTCATGGACGTCGTCCAGAACGAGTATCGCCCCGGCCCCTCCGAGGGACTCCAGGGCGGTTTTGAGTCTGCGCTTCGGCGGAGGGCTGCGGCTTCCCACCGTGTCCCTCTTTCCGGAGAGTTCTCTGGAAAAACGCTCCACCTCCAGTAAAAGGTCTTCCGGTTCCTCCCACACCTTGATCCTGTGCCAGAACACTGGTCTCTTTCCGGCAAACCTCCTCAGGGCCTCGGCAGCCAGATATGACTTTCCTATCCCCGGCATCCCCGTGATGTGGACTATGTTTCCCGCCGAACCCGAACCGAACACTTCTTCCATGAGGGACAGTTCCTTTTTCCGGCCGCAGAACCCCAGGGGATCCGGCATCTCCGACACGAAACGAACCGGCCCCCCCTCCAGGATATCCCTGGCTTTTGTCATATCTAGGACACCGAAACGGCGGTGGAGCTCCACCAAAACCCACCGGGGGATTCCCATGGACGCAACACGGTCTATGGCCTCGCCGAACGGCATCTCCTCCACCCGCCGGCCTTCACCGTCCTCCCCCCACACCACTTTAACCCTCTCCCCCCTCAGGGACTCCACCAGAGAGGCGGCGGCTTCCATACCCTTCTCGGTCAGGAAGAATACACGGCGGCGGCGCCGTGCCCCGGGAACCCGGCCCAGAACGGAGGACACCATCCCCTCGTCGGCCATCCTGGAGAGTATCTTGGAAAGGTTGCTAACCCTTATGGATAGGGCCTCCCCCATACCCTCCTGACAGACGTGGAAGGGATGCTCGTATGTGTCTTCCTCGAAGGGGTGGCAGTGGAGCAGAAGGAGAATCCTCTGCTCGTTTCCGAGCTGCGAGATGGCCGCCATCGGATGTGGATATGGGATGGCGGGGTATAAATTTATGGAAAAACAACACAAAGCATATATAAACCGCGGAAGAGGGTGGTTATGGTGAGGTGAATGAAATGCTCGGAAAGAAAGCAACCATATTCGGGCTTGCACTCCTCCTGGGCCTCCTGGTGCTCTCACCCGTGAGCCTCGCCGAGGAGGAGGAGAACGACCTGACCGTCAACATAACAACCGCCAGCGGAACGACCGGAGAATACGGCGGCGGAGACTACTATTTCATAAAGTTCGGAACCGATGAAGCGGGCATCGATTCCGCATTCGGCGTGGTCTGGGGCACCGAGGAGCATCCGAACACCATAAAGATAATCACCGTCCAGGCCAGATATCTGGGTGTGGCCAACGTCTCCGGAGAGGGAGGCTCCTACCGGCACATGATGAAGGTCTACACCTACCACGGGATAGCCCTGGGCAACCTCATAGAGTTCAACGACAGCGACCAGAACGGCATGTTGTTCTACGACCCCAGCCCCACGGCTGACGACCCGGGGAACGCCACCTTCGAGAACGTGGATACCGTGTACAACAAGAGGGTTCCCATGTGGGGTGCTTGGACAGCCTCCAACGTGACCACAACCACGGACCCGGAGACCGGGGAGAGAACATGGACCTTCACCCTATCCCGGGAAAATCTCACCTACCGGAAGATATGGTGGTTCCAGCCGCTGGACGAGGGAGCCGAGGGGAACACCTTGGACCGTGTGGAGTTCACCTTCCACCTCAGGGCCAGGATGGTCGAGGTGAACAACGTCACCATACCCCAGTACAGCGTTGAGGTGGAAAAGGGTACGGGACAACACTGGAAGGTGACCGACGTGGAAAAAACAGGGGAGTTGAACGTCTCAGGCAAGAAGGCCCTCTACGGTGTCAAGTGGGACCACCTGATAGAGGGATGGGATTTCAACCCAGAGAACCAGAACCCCATGCTGCTCCTTGAGACGAGAAACATATTCGGCAACGCCATACCACCTGGGGCCAAGGCCTGGATGAGGGAGAGGTTCATGAACCGGCTGGGAGAGGGCGGATGCGTTGAGGCCGACACGGAGAACGGCACCGTGGAGCTGAATGACACGGACCCGGGACCCCCGCCGGGACACCCACGGCTGCTCAGGGCCAACCGCATAGAATACGAGGGAGGATGGACCAGGGTGGCCAGGTTCACATGGGTGTCCAACGTCACGGTTGACGACGAGGAGATGGAGATGCACGCACAGATACACCGGGCGGCCGCCTATGCCTTCGTGGGCCCCCACGGAAGAGGGTTCGCCGGATTCGCCTTCCGCATGGCCTTCACCTACCCGGGAGGCGAGAGCATATTCCACGACCCGGGAGTGGACGGCTCGATGTACCTTGACCTGCAGGAGTCCTCAACAGGGACGAACATACCCATCGGCGCCAACCTCAGGGGCCTGGCTTTCTTGGGCATACTGGTGATCGCTGCCATAGTGGTCGTGGCGGTGGTCAAAGGGAGGAAGAAGCCCCCGGTGTATCACGACCAGTACGTCCCCGTGGACAACCAGCAGGACCAGTGGGACCGCTACTACAGACAGCAGTGACCGGGAGAGAGCCGGACCCCCAACCCCCTTCCCCTTTCCTTTTCCCTTCCTTTTTCCCCTTACCCTTTTCCTTCGGCAGAAGGTAGACACCCCAATGTCCCATTGGTTTGGTAATAGTTGTTGGGTGTTAGGTTAGGGTGGGGGGGGGTTCTTCAGGTTTTTGGGTGGTAGAAGCCACAGGGTTTATATACGAGTTAGATATTACCGATGTTGGTAATATGTCTGGTTTACCTGAATGGGTGCGCAAGCATAAGAAAAAGGGCATGGCTGTGGAGAAAAGAGGTGACAGCTACTACCTCACCCGGGTGACCTCTGTGTGGGACCCTGAGAAGAAACGTGCACGAAAGGTGACACTCGAGTACTTAGGACGGATCACGCCGGAAGGAGTCATACCTCCGAAAGGAAAACGTCCTACTGAATTGGGTGGAATACTTGATGCAGGAAATTACGTGTATCTTGAAAACTTCGCCCGTCATCTCGAAGGACCGCTGAGACAGTGTTTCCCTGACGATTGGCAGAGCATACTTGCAACAGCCGCCATCAAACTCTGCTATGGAGAACCCTTCCGAAGGATGCAACTCCGTCACCAGACAAGCCTATCCAAACGGCTCTGGCCGAAGGCAGCGCTCAGCAAGAACAGCCTGACAAGACTCCTGGAACGGCTGGGTAATCAGTGGCCGGCACAGAGGGAGTTCTTCACGAAGATATCTCGGGAAGAGAAGCACATGGCCATAGACCTCAGCCACATATTCAGCACAAGCAAGAACATCCCGTGGACGGAGTATGGCCACAACAGCGACGACATCTGGCGGCCCCAGGTTGGAATCCTTCTAATGTGGGGCACCAGCACAAAAAGACCTGGATTCCTGAAACTGCTCCCCGGAGCCACGCACAGCGCCCAGACGCTCATCAACGCTATATGGGAATCAGATATCCAAGAAGTTGTAGTAGTTGTTGACAAAGGATTCTGGAGCTCAAATAACCTAGCGGCCCTTGAAGAAGCGAACTTGGAGTACGTGATGGCCCTACGTCGCGACCTGCCGATAGTCAAACACACCGCTCACAACCGTTACAAAAAGTATTTTCGATACCGGGGTAGAGTCCAGTGGTGGCACGCTCAAGAATGGGAAGGACGTACACTGTACCACTACCTAGACAAAACGATGGCAGCAGAGGAAGAGTCAAACTACCTTAAACGAGTGGAAGCAGGCCAGGAGACCATGACAAGATTCCGGAAACTGAGACCCCGATTTGGAACGCTAACACTTCTCACGGACACAGGACTCTCTGCGGAGAAGACCTATAGCCTCTACAAAGAGAGACGAGACATAGAGTACACATTCGACACACTCCAGAACACACTGGGAGCAGACACCACGTGGATGCGAACACGTGAGAGCCTCCAAGGATACCTATTCATCCAATACATAGCCCTACACCTCTACAGCCAAATACTCGATCACCTCAAACGCAAAGACCTCCTGAAACGCTACTCGGTCCAAGACATCCTCACACATCTCTCAAAAGCCACCGTGGTAGAGATAGATGGAAAAGACCGGATAGGAGAAATAACACGCCAGACGAAAAAGATCATAGAACTCCTTGAACTCCCTATTACCGAAAGACCGGGACATTAGGGGTAGATAGGTGGCAGATAGGTATATGCTTTATATAGAACGTATGACATATTGAGATAAGGTGAGGTATGAAAGCGGATATGGTCCAGACGGTCCGGGAGATGCTCCTTAAGGCCGGCTTCGAGGTCTCCAGACCGCATCATCTCAAGGCAGTGAGCTTCGATCTCGTCGCGAAAAGGAGGGCCCAGGTTCTATTCCTGAAGATACTCACCAACGTGGACACTTTTTCCGAAGAAAACGCCCGGGCCCTGATGCTCCTTTCGTCCATACTCGGCGGGAGTCCGCTACGGGTGGGGGAGAGGAACGGGGGAGGAAAGATGGAGGACGGGGTGGTCTACAAACGGTTCGGCATACCGGTGGTCACACCGGGCACCCTCTACGATTACATGATAGAAGGTGTCCCGCCCCTGGCTTTCGCCGCCCCGGGAGGCCTCTACGTCAACATAGACGGCCGGGCTCTGAGGAGGATCAGAATGGAGAGGCACATCTCCCTGGGAGAGATAGCGGAAGCCGCCGGGGTGTCCAGACGCACGATCCAGCTCTACGAAGACGGCCAGCGGGGGGCGGTGGTGGATGTGGCCCTCAGAATAGAGGACTACCTCGACGTCCCGCTCATAGAACCCATCGAGATACTATCCCCGTTCCAGGAGAGGGACAGCGGGAGAAGGGGAGAGAGACCGCTCCCTGGAACCCCCCTCACCCCCGATATGGGACAGATCGACATCTCGCCCCTGGAGGCCATGTGGAGGGAGGTGTTCAACCGCCTGAGGGAAGAGGGGTGCAACGTGACTCCCGTGGCACAGGCGCCCTTCGAGCGTGTGGTGGAAAAACGGGTGGAGATGCTCCTGACCGGCGTGGGAAGATACAACCGCACCCTGGTGAAGAAGGCTGTCACCATAGGAGATGTTTCCAGGGTCGTGGAAAAAGAGTCAGTGGTCATCGTGGACGAGAGAAAACGCAGGGAGGAGATAGAGGGCACCCCCCTGATATCCATAGAAGAGATATTATGCCTGGACCACGTGGACCAGTTCCTGGAACTCATAAAGGAGAGAAGCAGGGACAAGAGGGAGGAACAGTGACAAAGAGTGAAAAACATCGGCCGACCCCTCCAGTCCCCACCCCAGCCCGGCTCTACCGTATCTCGGACGCCGTCACGGAGGCGGAGGGATGGATACTCACCTACGTGAAAGGTCTCAAGGACAACGCTTCCATCCTGGACACCACCACAGCCATGCTTTCCCCCCGGCAGATAGGAGTACCCATATCCAAGGAGGCCCTGGACGCCCTCCATTCCTGGGACGGAGACCCCCCTCCCCTCTCCATCGAAGACGAACTCTACCTGGAGGGGCTGAGGGAATACGGCGAAGTGGACGCTCCTCCCCCCATACTCCTCAAGGCCGTGGAACTTTCCAAGAAGAACAACACCCTCCTCCGGCCTCTGGATATGAGAGAAGAAGAGTTCTCCGACATCTACTGCGACGCCGTATCCTTCTTCGACCTCTGGCGCAAGACCGCCCTCTGTAAAAAGATAACAAAGAAAGGCAGAATACCCTTCTCCAGGGAGGTGAAGAACGCCGAGGAATACGCCATCGCATGGGACGAGGTGTTCACCAGAAGAGAGGGATTCCGGAAAGTGGAGATGGAGAGAGAGAAACACATGGCCGAGAGCATGGTACACCTGCTGTCATCTCCCAAATCCCCGGGCACGTCTTCCGACTCCGCCCCCACCACCCTCTTCCTCCTGGAAGTGGAGAGATGGCCCGGAATAAAGGCCCTTATCGAAACCAGGTACAAGATAGAGCCTATGACCCTCCCCTAGAAAGTGGATATTTTTCCTTCTACCACCATATCCGTAATGCTTCCTATGTCCGTAAGCCAGGAATCCACTATTCCCTTGACCTCCTTGGAAACCTTCCGGAAGCTCGCTCCCTTGGCCACGACAAGCTGTGCACTGGCCAGCTGGGGCCTGTCTATGGGATGTCCTATCTGGCTCAATATCCTCACATAGGCCTCCTCCACATCCCCTCCCAGCTCCTTGACTATGTTCTCCGCTATCCGGAGAGACAGCAGGTTGTATATCTTGCCAACATGGGTCACAGGATTCTTGCCGGAGGTCGCCTCCATGCTCATCGGCCTGTAGGGTGTGATGAGGCCGTTCGCCCTGTTGCCCCTTCCCACGGAGCCATCGTCCCCGTTCTCCATGGAGAGACCGGTCACCGTGAGATAGAACACGTTCCTCTTGTAATTGTCAGCGGTGTTGACATCCACCACCACCTCACGATCCGTGAGCTTTACCGCATGATCATGCACCATATCCCGGAGCTCCTCCACCAGGCTGATATAATGATCCCTGTCCGGGATGTATCCGGACACCATCGCAGCCGCGACGGTGAGATTTATCCTATCCCTCTTCCTGGAGCCCATCACCTTGACATCCTCCCCCACCCCCTTCATCTTCTTCTTCCACGGACCGTTTATCTTCTTCTCGGTCTCCAGCACTATCCTTTCCGTCTCGCTGTAGGGCGCATATCCGACACCGAAAGACGTGTCGTTGGCCAGATGCCTCTGCGTGTCATACACACTCCGAAGGTCCACGGATCCCTGGCCTATCCTGCAGTCCAGCGTTATATCCTCATCCAGATCCAGATTCGGACAGCAGGACTTCAGATAATCCCTGGCGGCCTTTATCGCAGTGGACCTGTAGGGAAGCCTCTCCTTGCCCACATGGGTCACCGCACGGCCCACCAAAAGGACATACACGGGCTCGAGAACATTACCGCCACCAAACCGGGGGGCCGACTGGCCGCCCACAATCTGCGTCTCGTCCGTGTTGTGATGGAGTATCCTCCCATACCTCTCGATGTACATCTTGGAAAGAGCGCGGCTCATACTCTCCGCCAGACCATCCGCTATACTGTCAGGATGACCTATCCCCTTTCTCTCCACCAGCTCGGTCTTCTGCCTGTCCATAGAAGGGACCCTGAGCCTCTCGACCACGATATTCCTTCTAACCATCAATATCAACTCCACGGGCCTCATAGCCCGCAAGGCTTTAAACGTTTTGTCGGAAAAACCGCTACAAAAACCCCGCAAAACCGCCAAAAACTGTCGAAAACCCCACAACACGGCTCCAAGACGAAAAGCCGCTGGAGGGATCCGTGCCCGCCTTTTTGCTGTCGCAAAAACGTGGGCGAAAAAAGACAAAAACAGAGAGCCGCCGGAGGGATTCGTGCCCGCCTTTTTGCTGTCGCAAAAACGTGGGCGAAAAAAGACAAAAACAGAGAGCCGCCGGAGGGATTCGACACGGAGAGAATGCTGTCGCATTCCTCCTATCTCATCCCTCCGTCGCTGATAATATATGCAATGAGTTAATATAAGCCGCCGGAGGGATTCGAACCCTCGGCCTGCTGATTACGAGTCAGCCGCTATACCGGGCTAAGCCACGGCGGCATTTGCTGCGCAAATCCCGCCTGGTCGCAAAAACAAGTTTTGCTCCCACGGCGGCACGAGGGAAATACTTGGTATTTCCCGAATAGGTGGAACTCGTTCCACCGTACGAGGGAAATGTGGAACATTTCCCGAGCAGGCGGAAATCCCTTTCCGCCATGTTACTTCGCTGCGCTTCGTAATCCCGCCTGGTCGCAAAAACAAGTTTTGCTCCCACGGCGGCATTTAGGTGGAAGAGAGTTGGATGTATGGTTTTTTGGTCAGCCGCTCCGAGGCGACAGCCGAGGCGAAGGGGAAACATCGTTTCCCCGGGCCGGGGCGACAGCCGAGGCAAGGAGGAAAAGACCTTTAGGCTTTTCCTCCGAGATACCGGGTGTATTATCGGGGGACCTTGTTGACTATGGTGTAGTGTGAGATGTCTTCCGGGTTGATAAAACCTGCGGTGTAGGCTTTTAGTGGTGTGGTTAGGTCGATGCCCCAGTGGAGGCGTTCGGTGTTGTACCATTCTATATAATCCTGAGGACCTGTTTTGAACTCGTCCCAGTTGTTGCAGGAATTACCGTATTCCTCCATGACTGTTCGGTGCCAGCGTTCGATCTTGCCGATGGTTGTTGGCGGAACAAGGTTCCGCCCACGTGAGAGGAAGCCTTGCTTCCTCTAACATGTGGGTTTTCGGATTCCTGCTTTGATGGGTTTGATTCCTTTTTTGTATGCACCATGTGTCGAATCTACTTGTTCCGCCTCGAGAAGATCAGAATTGTGAGCCATGATCGGTTAGCACCTGTCGTGGAGGGCCGAACATCTTAACTGCTTTGTCCAGTGTGTCCAGAACCGTGTCGGTGGTCACGCTCTCCAGCACTCTGCTGGCTATGATGAATCTGCTGTGGTCATCCATGATCGTGAAGAGATATCTTCGGCCGTGTTCCAGTTCTTTGATGTCCATCTGCCAGAGACTGTTGGAGTGGTGTCTGGCGAATCGTTTCCATCTTTTTCGTTTCCTTTTTCCCCGAACAACCAGTCCAGCTTCCCATAGTATCTCGTGTATTGCCTGGTGATTCAGTTTTCCTTTGAGACCTAATTGGGCCTGGATATTCTGCGCACCTTGTGTGGGGTGGGCTTTCCGGTATTCGATGATCCGCTCTGCATATTTTGGCTTTTTACGGTGAACGGTCTTGGGCCTGCTGGGGTTTGTCCCGCAGAGCGGCCCAACATTTGTTCTCCTTCCAGCGTCTGATCCACTTGTATACGACCTGTCTGGAGACACCCAGCATGGCTGCGATCCTTCTCACCGGCATCTTGTCTTTACGCCACCGGTTGACAGCGTATTTCCGGACCTTGAACCAGTCCCTGGCCCGTCGGTTAAGTTTATCTCTCACTACGTTCCTATATCTCTGTGGCCTTGTTCTCATGGTATCCAACTCCTACCATGCCAACAAGGCCACACCCATTTCTTACTCTTTCGAACACAACCGACCACCGCCGGCCGCACGAGTAAACAAGGTAGGCTGATAATACAATCCTCGCACCCTCTGTGAAAACTTTAAAACCCCCCCATTTATCCTCCCCTATGCAGCCGAAGAATCGTGTTTCCGGGGAAGAGCTCGAGGCCGTGAGAGAGAGGATCAAGGCAGAGGGGATAAAGTTCGTTCATCTGGTGTTCATGGACATCCACGGCTTCCAGAAGGTCGTAATCGTTCCCTCGGACATGCTGGAGGACTCGGTGGAGAACGGCACGATCTTCGACGGTTCCAGCGTGGCCGGTTACGCTACCGTCGATGAGTCGGACATGCGTCTGCATCCGGACCTCTCCACCTTCCAGATCCTGCCCTGGTACACGGAGGGGGAGAGAACGGCCCAGGTGATATGTAATATTTATGACTCCGCCGGGCGGCGTTTTCCGGGGGACCCCAGGTGGGTGCTGGAGAGATGGATGGCGGAGACGGAGAAGATGGGGTATGTGTTCCACACCGGGCCCGAATACGAGTATTTCCTCTTCAGGAACGACGGAAAGGGCGGGGTGCATCCGGTCCACAACGACAGCGGGGGGTATTTTGACCTCATCCCCATGGATGTGGGCTTCCGGGTGGCGGAGGAGGTGATGTCTGCCATGAGGGATATGGGCATGAAGGTGGAGGCGGGACATCACGAGGTGGCTCCCAGCCAGTACGAGATAGACCTCAGGTATGCGGATGCCATGACCTCCGCCGACCGGGTGTTCGCCCTCAAACACGCCCTCAGGGCTGTGGCCAAGAAACACGGCCTCCATGCCACGTTCATGCCGAAGCCCATCTGGGGTGTCAACGGCAGCGGCATGCACGTACACCAGAGCCTCATAGGAGAGGGAGGGGTCAACCCGTTCTACGACCCCGATGGAAAGGATGGCTTGAGCGATATGGCCTACCATTTCCTCGGCGGCCTGTTGGCCCATGCCAGGGAGATGACCGCTGTTCTCGCCTCCTGGCCCAACTCCTACAAGAGGCTGGTCCCCGGATACGAGGCCCCGGTCTATATATCCTGGGCTCACAAGAACCGGAGCGCTCTCGTGCGGGTTCCCGCAGGCAGGGGAAAGGCCACCAGGCTTGAGCTGCGGTGTGCCGACAGTGCCGGCAACCCCTATCTCCAGTTCGCCGTCATGCTGGCGGCCGGTCTGGATGGTGTGAGGAGAAAGATAGACCCGCCGGACCCCATAGAGAAGAACATATTCAGGATGACACCCAGGGAGAGGCGGGAGCTGGGGGTCAGAGAACTGCCCTCCAACATGGGCCACGCCCTGGAGCTGATGAAGGAGAGCGAGTTCATGAAGGCCGCCCTGGGAGAGCACATCTTCGAACATTTCATCGAGGCAAAGGAGAGGGAGTGGGATCAGTACAGGACCCAGGTGACGGACTGGGAGATAGCCAGATACCTGCCGGTTCTATGATGGTTCTATGACCCCCAGGGAGACG
>JAGHBH010000030.1 GCA_021161085.1 Thermoplasmata archaeon
GCATAAGAGCGATGGGTGTGTAGGGTGGCAGCATGAGTGTTACAATAAAGTTCCTGGGTGGGGCGGAGAAGGTGGGCAGCCTGGGGATGCTGCTGGAGACGTGGGGAAAGCGACTGCTCTTCGACTACGGGCTCACACCCACGGACCCTCCGGAGTATCCGCTGCCCGCTCCCAGGGTGGACAGGGTGTTTCTCACCCACGCCCACGTGGACCACAGCGGAATGATACCCTGGCTCTGCGGCCACAAGGATGCCATAGTCCACACCGTCCCCCCCACCATAGACGTCTCGCTCCTCCTGGCGGAGGACAGCAACAAGATATGCGGCATAGAGGGATATCCCCAGCCCTACGACAAGCACGACATCGCCCAGGCCGAGATGAACTTCAGACCCCTCCGGTATGGACAGACCAAGAGGGTAGGGGATATAGATGTCATCCCCAGGAGCGCCGGCCACATCCCCGGGGCGGCCATGTACGAGATACACGGCGAGGAGGTGATGCTGTTCACCGGAGACATAAACACCACCCCCACAAGGCTGGTGGAGGGGGCGGAACCAGTCAGATGCGACGTCCTTTTCATGGAGAGCACCTACGCCGGGAGAGAGCACCCCCCCAGGGAGAAGGTGGAATACGACTTCCTGGCCAAGGTGGAGGAGGTGGTGGACCGGGGGGGAAAGGTCATCGCCCCGGCATTCGCCGTGGGGAGAACCCAGGAGATACTGCTCCTCCTCAGGGGCCAGGGATACGACGTCTGGGTCGATGGAATGGGAAAGACCATCACAGGGATATACCAGGGATACGGCGGATACGTGAGGGACGTGCGGAAGCTGTCCAAGGCCATGGGAGAGGCAAAGAAGGTCAGGGGCCCCAAGGGCAGGAAGATGGCGATGAAGGGAGAGGTCATCGTGACCACCAGCGGAATGCTGGACGGCGGCCCCGTGCTTCAGTATGTGGAAGCCCTCAAGGACGATCCCAAGAGCGCAATACTGCTCACCGGCTATCAGGTGGAGGGAACGAACGGACGGCTGCTCATGGACACCGGCACCCTGGACATCAGCGGGGTGAGGGAGAAGATAAAGATGGAAGTGGACTTCTACGACCTCAGCGCCCACGCCGGCCACAAGGAACTGGTGGAGTTCGCCAGGGAGACCGGGGCGGAAAGGGTCGTGCTCATGCACGGAGACAACAGGGAAGCCCTGGCAGAGGACATATCCGACTTCGCCGAGGTATACCTGCCCAGGAACGGAGAGGTGTTGAGGCTTTGAGCCCTTTGGATTCGCGGGCTGTAGATTGCCGGTGGAAGGCCGTCGGAAGGTCATTGGAAGGTCACATGGGATGGGAAGAAAAGGTTTAATAGTTGAATTGTGATTATCATAATCATGGTTCAACAATATGGCTTTTTGGACAGGGAGGCGGAACTCCGGGCCCTTGAAGAGGAATACGATAGGGGACGGAGCAGCCTTGCGGTTATCTACGGCAGGAGGCGTGTAGGAAAAACGGAGATCACCCTCCAGCTCATAAAAAAGAAGGGCGGGATATACTTCCTGGCCGACAGAAGGGGATACAGGGCCAACCTCAGGGAGTTCCAGAGGACCGTAGCCAGGGAACTGGACCTGCCGCTGTTCGCCGAGGCCGCTTTCGACTCCTGGACGGAGATGTTCGAATCCTATACCCGGGTGTTGAAGGAGAGGGACGGCCCTAGGATACTGGTCGTGGACGAATATCCGTACCTCATAGAGGAGGGGGCCAACGAGGAGTTCCAGAGGATATGGGACACCAACCTCTCCAAGAGCGGCATGTTCCTTATACTGGTGGGCTCCTCCATGGGAATGATGGAGAACCGTGTTCTGGGATACGGATCCCCTCTCTACGGCAGGAGGAACATCCAGCTGAGGGTCGGGAAGCTGCCCTTCCGGGAGGTGAGGAAGTTCTTTCCCAGATACGGCCCGGAAAAGGTGGTGGAGGCATACGGGCTGCTGGACGGGATACCTTTATATCTCCGGCAGTTCACCGACCATCTCTCCATAGAGGAGAACCTCAGACGCAACTACCTCAGAAAGGACGCCTTCCTCTTCGAAGAGGGAGAATTCCTCCTGCGGGAGGAGCTCAGGGAGCCAAGGAGATACTTCGGCATACTCAGAACCATAGCCAGGGGAAAGAGGACGTTCGGAGAGATAGCGGATGACACCGGCCTGGACAAGGCCTCCCTCTCCAAATATCTCTCCAACCTCCACGAATTGCACATCATCACCGAGGACCTTCCGCTGGTAGGCGGGAAATCCAGGATGAAGCGGTACAGGATATCGGACAACTACCTGAAGGCCTGGTTCCGATACGTAAACCCCAACAAGGCCCTGGTGGAGACGGGAAGGATAGACGAACTGCTGGAGGAGATAAGGAAGGACCTCCCCGCCTACATGGGGGGGGTGTTAGAGGACATCGTCTGGGACATACTCTACCACGACCTCGGATGGCAAAAGGTGGGGGGATGGTGGAACAGGCGTGGGGACGAGATAGACATCGTCGCCCTGGACCCCCTTAGAAAGAGGGTGCTCTTCGGAGAGGTCAAATGGGGGAGGAGAAAGGCGACTCCAGGGGATCTGGAGCGTCTGATGGAGAGAGCGGAGATGGTTCCCGTGACCCCGGAGTACGCCAAGGAATATCTTCTGGTATCCAGGGCGGGGTTCACGAAAGGATGCCGGGAAAGGAAAGACGGAATGGACAAGGGACCGGCGATCGGCCTCTGGACCCTCTCGGACCTCATGGACAAGATCACGGCGTGATAACAACACGGGATGATAACATCACGGCATGACGTAAGGCCCGGTAATGCCGGGTCGAACCAACATCACACCCTGGCCCTGCGGAGCATGTCCACGTCGCTGATGTAGAGGTCTCTCAGGTCGCTGAGGCCGAGCCGCATCATGGTGAGACGTTCCAGTCCCAGTCCCCACGCCAGGACGGGGTGTTTGACTCCCAGGGGGAGGGTTACCTCGGGACGGAATATCCCGCTCCCTCCGAGCTCCAGCCAGGTGTCCTTGAAACGGACCTCCACCTCCATGCTTGGCTCGGTGTAGGGGAAGTATGCGGGACGGACCCTCACCTCCTCGAACCCGAGTCGTTTGTAGAACTCCTTGAGCAGGCCTATGAGCATGCGGAAGTTCGCCCCCGGCTCCATGACTATGCCCTCTATCTGGTAGAACTCCGGCAGGTGGGTGGCGTCTATGCTCTCGTTGCGGAACACCCTTTCTATGGAAAAAACCTTGCAGGGTTCATCGGGGTGTTCGTACAGGTAGCGTATGGTGTTCACGGTGGTGTGCGTCCGCAGGACCGCCCGTTCCGCTTCCTTCCTGCTCCAGTCATACTCCCACCCCCTGGA
>JAGHBH010000141.1 GCA_021161085.1 Thermoplasmata archaeon
ATGGAGCCCCCTCCGCCAGCCCCAGTGATCTTCGCTCCCAGGGAATGTCTTTTCACAGCATCCACCAGACGCTGTGTCTCCGGCGTGTTCAGTCCCATGGCGGATATGAGCCTGTGGGATTCGGACATGGCCTCCCCCAGGGTTTCCATATCCCCCTCCGCCAGGGATTCCACCGCTTTCCAGGATGCCTCGGTCATCGCCTCGAGGAGGTCCCGGGAGAGCGAACGTCTCATCCTGGAAAATTCCTCCACCTGTCTGGCCACCTCCCTGCTGCGGCCCTTCCGACGGCTGGTCCCGACCACCAGGGGCAGCGGGGGAATGTCCAGCCTCTCTATAGACCAGGAATCCACACAGTCCGGAGTCTCCGAGCCCCCGGGGTTTCGGGCCTCCACGAGAAGATGGCCGCCGCAGTGGACCCCCACCACTCCCCCGTAGACCACGGCCGCACCATCCAGGGGGTTGGGTTCCTGTCCCTCCACATTCCTCTCCACGGTCCGAACCACATCAAAACATCTCTCCCTGGAGAACGGACGGCCGTCCATCGTCATGAGGGCCGCCGCGGTCGAAGCCGTTATGGACGAGGAGGAGCCGAGGCCGGAGGAGGAGGGCAGATGGGACCTTGTGGATATCTCCAAACCCCCCCTATCGGGCAGCATATCTGATAGGCCCAGGGCCTCAAGGGCGCCCAGAATGTGCATGTGCCTCCTGGCAACGGCAGGCTTTCCGTTCACCCTGAGGCCTTTCCTTCCCCCGGGAGGGGGAAACACACGGCAGCTGGTGTGAACGTCCAGAGATATGGCGAGGGCGGGGGAACCGTACATGACCGAGTACTCTCCGAAAAGAACAACCTTGCCCGGCGCTATCCCTATACTCATCCACCCATCCCCCACTTCCTCCATCTCATCCCCTCCCGGAATATCTGTTTTCACCTCTCCGACCCCCTCCGGAGCCTGAGCCCCTGCCCACGGAATGGACATCATCAGGATGCCCTCCGTGGGCCATCACTATCTCCAGAAAACGCTCCAGATGAGATGCCAGCGAGGGGTTGTCCGTATAACCACACGCATTCAGATCGGGAGAGACCAGGAGAGCCCGCACGCCATCGGATATCACATCCGTGGCAATGAGCCCCCGCCTCCTGTGGACCACCACGCCCTCGGGAACCCTCTGGCCCGGCTCGGTGATGACCACCACCTCAACACCCCTGTAGAGAGCGTTCTTTATCTCCTTCCTCAGATGACGCCTTATCTCCGACAGCAGAGGGGTGGAGATGATGAACCTCCGCTCGGTCCCATCCAGCAGTTCGCCCATTTTAGCCAACACCCTATCTTTCCCCACGATGGTGTAGACGAGCTGGGGAATTCCCCTCTCGCTCAACACCTCGTACGCCATCTCCAGCTTGGAAAAGGCCTCTTCTATCCGGGATTCGAACATCTTCCTGACTGCCGCCGGATGCTCCGCCCTGAAGATCCTGGGCCTGCCCTCGCTCACATGAGCCATCCCCCTCTCTTCCAGAGATTCCAGGGCCTTGTAACAGCTCGTCCTGGGTATGCCGGCGGTCTCCGCTATCAGGTCGGCCGGACCCTGACCGTGAGCCACCAGAGCGATATAGGTCCTCGCCTCGTACTTGGAGAGACCCAGGGATTCCATTACAGCCGTGACCTCTCTTATCTCCTCGGAGAGTTTACGGCTCGTGGAGGCGTGTTCCATGGGGGCGAAGAGTGTTTTCAGGGTAAAAAGGTGTTGGTCACGTTCATGGCACGGCTCGATAGACGAATGGTTCAGATATCCATGTTTTCAAGAAGATTCTTTAGCCTGTGTATTCCCTCTATAACTACTGGATCCACCCCCCTCTCCATAGCCACAAAGATACTAGCAGCATCTACAGTAAGAACATTCAACAAAACCTCTTCCAGAGGGTTCATTCCCGTGTGCTCGAGCACTACGAGATCACCCACTGATTTCAAAAAATCTATTATTCCTTTTTCATAGATAGAGAGACCACCTACCAACCTTTTGCATTTGTCACTCCCTTTTATAACCACCGGTAGGAATCTCTTTTCCGCCTGCTCATCCCATGCCGTGATTTGATTATGACCCATCTCTGGAATCCTAGACCAAAAAGCATGGATTTTCGCGTTTTCGTTAAACTGGGACGCCGCCCTTACTGCTACAGGATAAAACGGCCCCCCTCCCATAAACACGGGGACAAACTTGCCTCTGCCTATTTTTTCAACCAAACGAGGAGGCTCCTCTTCCCACTCAAAAAACACTTTTACATATTCCTCCAATGGAGAAATAGACCCTTTACCCCATCCCGCCAGTATCTCACCCCCAGGTAGATCAGATAAAAGAGAAATTAGGGAACCAACAATAGCCGGAAATGCACTTCTGGGTTGATATCCCGGAACAAGCCGTATGAAAGGAACAGATTCTTTTCGAGCAATTTCCGCCGCCTTACCACCACTACTAAGGATAGCAACCTTCACATCCTTAGAAATGGCCTGGTTTATAATATCAAGAGTCTCTCGGGTGTTACCAGAATAAGTAACCGCTACCACCAAATCTTCCCTAGAAACCCATCTGGGAAGATGAGGATTTTCCAGTACAATATATTGAGAGGGTGCTAGAAACTCCATTAAACTAGCTATAACCAATCCGCCTATCCCCGACCCCCCCATACCGAAAAAAATCACCCGTTCTCCTTTCACATCCTCATAAGAATATTTTTCATAAGAATACAAAAGAGATTCTTTAAACATCTCTGGGAATCTTAATACATGGTCCATCATTTTTCTAGCACCAGGTATATCGTCAAACATCCTCCCCCAGAATGTACGAGAGTTATTTAATCATTATCGTAAGGCTAATATCACTAAAATTTCACCAACGGCTCTTTTCCTATATACAAAGGCCCAACTCAAGGTAGTGCCTAGTATTGGCTAGAATACAAGCCGCACCTCTTTCAACAGGTGGATCCTTTCCATATCCGAAAGAACACCCAGGTCGAACGAGAGAAGCACTACTACATCGCTTACGGAAACCCGGTCCTTGATGGACTGGATGAGATGGAGGGTCTCTTCAAAGCCCGTCTGGCTTATCAGATATTCTATGCCTTCGAAGAGCACGACCCCGCCGCTCTTTTCCTCCATGAAGTTCGTCAGCGCTATGTATATCATCCTCATGTTCTGGGCGTCAACGCACATCGGCTCTTCCATCTTGTTGGTGGTCAGCCAGATGGACGTCATCTCACTTGGAGCCTTTATCTTCTCGGCTATGACGAGGGGATTCTCCCTGGAGATGAGAAAAGCCGGCCTCTTCTTTTCCAGAAAACGTCTGAAAATATTTCTGGCTCCCTCGGAGTCGGAGAAGGTGTTGAAGAGGTATATCTCTCCCGGGGCGAAAGATTCGAGGGGAGGAGACCCATGTCTTTTGAACTCCGCCATCGCCGTCTTTGCCGTTTCCGACAGAAGCGATCGAAGAGCGTTTCTCTCTCTCCTAAGAGATTCCAGTTCGTCGTTGGCTTTCTGGAACGCCTCTGCCAGGATGCGCTCCTTTCTCTTCCTCTCCGTTATATCAACACCAACACCCACTATGGAC
>JAGHBH010000021.1 GCA_021161085.1 Thermoplasmata archaeon
CCAGCGACCGCTCGTATGCGGCTAAATGTCCAATGTCGGGGCCCTGGACGGCCACCCCTCCGACGATAAGGGGGGAGTCGCCGGTCATAGCCTTATGTCATCCTCCTCCTCGGCGGGTCCGCCCCCCCCTCCCCCGGTCCCTGTCTCTCCGGCCCTGGAGCCGTTGATGCGTTCCAGCTGTTCGGCGTGCTTTATGGCCCTCTCAGCCTGCTTTATGGCCTCGGTGAAATCACCCCGTTTGAAGGCGTTCTCCGCCCGGGTGACGAAGTTCTTTGGCTGGGAGAGGTCAACGTCCGTGTATCTCATCCCGTATATGAGCGTCTGGGCGTCCCTTATGGCCTCCCTGGCCTTCTCCCTCTTCTCCAGCAGGTCCTGGGTCCTCTGGGAGACGTTGTTGAGGTAGACCTCGGCCCTGCCGTATTCCCTGGACGCCAGGCAGGTGCCGGCCTCCGAGAGCAGTTTTTCCAGGGAGGAGGTGTCCACGCCCTTCAGCCTTGCCTCGTGGACCTGTGCCTTCACCTCCTTGAGACGTTCCCGCAGTTCCTCCGCTTTCTCCATGTCCCCTGGCCCGGTGTCCCTTTCCTCCGATATGAGGGGCGCGGGTTCAACGGGCGTGGGCGGTGCCGTCTCCTTCTTCGGGGGAGCGTATCTGGGAGCGGGCTCTTTCGGTCTCACCCTGGCCCTTCTCCTCCTAACTTTCTTTCCGCTGTCCACGGCCTGTGCCTTAGCCTCATTTTCGCCCTCCCCGTTTTCCTCTCTGGGAGGGGTGGTGGGTATGACGGGCAGGGAACCGTCAAGGTTGAGGTCGGCCAGTTCCTCGGGGCTGGGTTTTATGTCCTGGCTTTCCCGCTCCTCTTTTATGGCCGAGAGGGATATCTGTGCCGGGAACCTGTACCTCTCATAAACGATGAGGCCGACAACCACCCCCATCAATCCGGTGAGGCAGATGAACCCGATGAGGATGTAAAGGAGAGGGTTGGCCGCGACCCTTGCAACCTGTTCCTTCTGGGCCAGAATGATGCTGCCGTCCGGTGTCTGGACCACAGCTGTGAGGTGGTGCCTCCCCGTGGAGGTGAAGGTGGTGTTGAACACGGCGCTTCTCCGGGTTCCGGCCGGGAGGGACAGGTTGGCTCGTCCTATCTCGTTGGAGGGTGATGCCGTGCCGTCATATAGTATGAGGGTGATGTTGTCCCCTGGTATGCCGCTGGGGTTGAAGAGGGAGACCTGGATGTTGACCTCCACGCCGGTCAGCGCCTGTTTGTACGGGGATTCCACGCTTATGTTCTCCACCTCGATGTAGGGGATGGGTTCTATGTAGACGGTGAAGGGTGTCGGGGGGAACGTGGTCAGGGGGCTGCCGTCGGTGTCCAGTAGTCCCACGTAGAAGGTCTTCTCCCCGGCGGTGGAGGTGTTGGAGACGGTTATGGTCACCTGGGTGGTGTTCTGGCTGTCCGGCGGTACTATGATCTCCCCCGGGCCTATCCATCCCCAGCCGAATGGGAGGCCCTGGACCGGGGAGCCCTGTTCTCCCTCCCTCATGGGCTCCAGTTCCACGGTGGTCCCCCGGTTTCCCAGGTTGGTGACGGTTATCGTGAGGTTCGCCGTCTCGGTCAGCCTCATGGTGAGGTTGGAGGGCTGTATGGAGGATACTATGGGGAGGGCGGCGGTTGCCACGGTTATGTTCAGCTGGAGGGTGGTGTTCTCGTAGAACTGGTAGTTGGGGGTGTGGGCTATCAGGGTCAGGGGATAGGTATCCGGCGGGAACCCTGCGGGGATGGTGACGTTGACCTGGAAGTGTACCTGTTCGCCGGGGTCCAGATACCCTGTATAGTGGACATCCTGCATGCCCGGGAGCCCCAGGTATTCTATGGAGGCCTGTTTTCCTCCTCCCACTATGCCGCTGTAGGAGTCTATGGTGAAGTTCGCCGGTCCGGGCTGGAGGTTGGTGATGTTGACATCCAGGGTGAAGCTGCTGTAGGGCCTGACGGTGAGGTTGTTGTTCTCTGACTGCGAGGTCACCCCCTCTATCCCCTTGAGGCTCCATTCCGCACAGGGTGGAAGCCCCTGGGCGGATGCCGGGGGGAGGGCCGTGCCCGCAAAGGCCAGCAATACCAGCAGGACAAGTAACGTCTTCAGCGCTTTCATGTGGATTCCCTGGGGGAGAATGGGGGTTTCGGGATATATACTTTCCTTTCCCCCTGTCTTTCCCGCCGGCCTTCCCACCGGTCTTCCTCGGCTGTTTTCCCTTCCTCTTTCACGTTGGTCTGTCAGTCTCAATGTTAATAATATAGGAGCAAATCTTATTAACACCTTTAAGTCTCTATATGAAGCTCAGACCCCAGGAGGGAAAGATATGAACAGGAAACAGGCCATGCTCGTGATCTCCGCATTGCTGATAGCCGGGCTCTTTATCGCATCCGCATTCTTCACGGCGGTCCGCCAGGAAGAGGAGAACGGGATACAGGTGGTGGCCACCTTCTATCCACTGGCGTTCTTCGCAGAGGCCATCGGGGGGGACAGGGTCTCCGTCACCACTCTCATACCCTACAACACCGAGGTTCACTCCTGGCAGCCGTCCACCCAGGATATAGTGAAGGTGGACAAGGCCGACCTGTTCATCTATAACGGGGCGGGCCTGGAGCCCTGGGTGGAGGAGGATCTCCTGCCCGCCGTGAACACCCAGAACAAGGTGATAGTGGAGTGCACCAAGGGATTGGACCTGCTCCCTCTCCCCGGGGAGGAGACCGCAGGGGGGGAGAACGATACCGGAGAGGGGGACCACCACGGGACCTACGACCCCCACACCTGGATAGACCCAGTGATAGCGAGGATGGAGGCGGAAGCCATCCTGGCGGGGCTGGAAGAGGCCGACCCATCCAACGCCTCCTACTACCGGGAGAACGCCGACAGCCTGTTTGACAGGTTTGACGACATCATACAGGAATACTCTGTCCAGCTGGCCAACAAGACCGTGGACAAGATAATCACATCCCACGCCGCCTACAGGTATCTGGGCGAGAGATACGGTTTCCAGGTGATAGGTGTGGTCGGTCTCAGCGCCGACGAACAGCCCAGCACCAGCACCCTGGCGGGGATAGCGGACATCATGGAAAAGGAGAACATCACCACCCTGTACACCACCCCGGCGTTTTCCGACGCCTATGTCATGTCGCTCAAGAGCACCCTGGAGGAGGAGACGGGAATGGAGGTCACCATACTACCCCTCTATACGATGACCGGCCCGATTGACGGGATGGACTATTTCGACATGGAGGAAAAGAACCTGGAGAATCTGAAGATAGGATTGGGGGTGGA
>JAGHBH010000066.1 GCA_021161085.1 Thermoplasmata archaeon
CTCCCATCCCCACCTCCTTCGGCGTCTCCCGTCCCGCTTTTCCTTATCTTGTTTCTTATCCTGTGCCGGAACTGGATAAATACTGCGACCGTGGAGACCGCTATCAGGAGCACGATGAAGATGGGGAGGATGTTTCCATGGCCACCAGAAGAGGTGACGTTTCCCTCTCCCTCGCTGCCTCCGGTGGTGTTTCCGGCGGCCGTGCCGTTGTATATGACATTGACATAGAGGGTAGTTTCCTGCACGCTGCCGGCCGTGGCCCCTGACTGCCACTTCCCGCTCACTACTACAGTATCAGTCAGATTCCAGTCGAGATATGATTCGGTGGCGGTGACGGTGAAGTTCTCCGTGTGCGTGCCCACGGGAAAAACGATGCCCGAAGGCTGCACGGTGGCGTTGCCCAGGGACGCCGTTGCTTTTAGAGAGACTACACATCTTGTTGTCGTGGTGCAGGTTATGGTTCCGTTGAAGGTGGCATTTCCCGTCTCCCCCTCCGAGAGGTGGAGGTCTATCTCATATGGCTCTATGGTGATGGTTATCTGTGCGACTCTGACCCCTTCCGGTCTTTCCGATATCTCCGGTGTCCCAACGGAGGGATAGGACATGGGCGAGATGAAGGATATCAGAACGAGGGATGCGATATCGCAGAGGGCGGCCAGCGAGATGACCCCGTGCAGCCGGACCGGTTGGGTTCTTTTCATTCCACCACCCTGTTTATTATTCTGGAGCGGATGGTATTAAATGTTTTGGTGGATTTTTTTGTAGGCTTCCGGGGGGAGGGTATCATTTAATATATCCTGTGGTGTTACGGATGGTGAGAGCGAGGTGAGACGTATGGCGGTCAAGAAGTATGAGAGCGGCAGCGGCATCGTGATAGGGATAGATCATGAGAAGTGTGTGGGCTCGGGGGAGTGTGTGTCCGTCTGCCCCGTCTCCGTGTTTGAGCTGGTGGACAACAAGTCCACGGCCCCTAACGTGGAAGCCTGCATAGAATGCTGTGCCTGTGTCTCCGCCTGTCCAACCGGGGCCATAGACCACAGCTCATGCTGAGCCTCTCATAGTGGTACTGGCAGGGTGACAGCTTCTTTTTCGGAGGTCCTGCCTTGGTCAGCGTGCTCATGGGTGTGGGCAACCCTCTCAAGGGAGACGACGGGGTGGGTCCCTACGCCGCGGATTACATGGCCTCTCTCTCCCCCCGGGGTTGGGAGGCGTGGAACGTGGAGACCGTGCCGGAGAACTACACGGGCAGGCTCAGAAGGGTCCGGCCGGAGACTCTGGTGGTGGTGGACGCCTGCGACATGGGGCTGGAGGCGGGCGAGGCCCGCCGCATACCACCGGAGATGGTGGGTGTGATGCACGTGTCCACCCATTCCATCCCGCTCTCGGTGTTTCTGTCCATTGTAAAAGAGTATGTGGGCGATGCCGTCTTGGTGGGCGTCCAGGCGGATATGGGCAACATGTTCCTCGGTGCGGAACTCACTCCCCGGATGCAGGCTGCTGCCCGGCGTCTGGTGGAGACGCTGGTTTCGGAGGGGCCTGGGGGGGTGGCTGTTCTGCAAACCTCCCCGAGTCGGTGATGACTAGGTTGTCCGAATACTTGTTGGTGTCCGCCATGAGGAATTCCGTGCTCATGCGTATGCAGTGTTTGGGACATATCTCGGTGCAGAGTTCGCAGAAGGTGCATCTGCTCATGTAGAACTTCACCTTTCCCCCCTTGGGTCCGCCGTCCGGGGGAGGCACGAATTCTATGGCGTTGGCCGGACACACCTTTATGCACATCCTGCAGCCGATGCAGGCCTCCCTGTCGTATTCTATCTTTCCTCTGAAGTTGTCCGGCACGGGGACGGGGGGGTTTATCCTGACCTTTCCCTCCTCTATGGCCTTGGCCACGGCGTGCATGTTCTTGGGGGCGTATTTCACCGGGAACGGGTTGGTGAAGGGACGGTCGAACAGCTGGCGGAATATCTCGAACCACATGGGACTGGCCATATCACACACCTCCTAGGGTGTCCAGGTAGAGGAGAAGCGTTCCCGCAAGGGCCATGAGGCTCACCGGCACCAGATATATGTAGCTTATCTTGTCTATCTTCAGCCTGGGGAAGGCGACCCTCACCGTGGTGACCGTGGCGAAGAGCACAAGGAACACTTTGAACAGGAAGAACAGGCCGTCGATTATCCAGGCCACCACCGGCTGGTCCATTATCAGCGGAAGGGCGTAGTATTTTTCAACGATGGGCGAGAGAGGGTGGGGGAAGAAGAGGCCGACGATTATGGCCGCCATGACCAGGCCCTTGACCGCATCCGCTATGTAGAACATGGCCAGGTCTCTCCCGGAGTACTCCGCCATTAAACCCCCGCCCAGCTCGGTCTCCGCCTCCGGGGCGTCAAAGGGTATCTTGGACAGCTCGCTGGGTGTCACCACAACAAGGCTGAGGAGAAGCAGCACGGCTCCTATGAATCCTATGGGGCCGACCAGACCCCAGATGGGGGCGGCCTCCATGGTGGTGAAGGCGAAGGGAGCGCTGCCGGGCAGGACCCGGGTGTAGAACCATGCCAGGGAGAGAATAACTATCGCCAGGGGGAACTCGTAGCTCATCATCATCACCATCTCCCTCTGGGCTCCTATGGCGGCCACGGGCGACCCGGAGGAGAATCCGCCTAGAGCCATGGCGAGAGAGGGTATTATGAGCAGGTAGAGAACCAGGATGAGGTCGCCGTGTGCCTTCAACGGCGGAGACAGCGGCCCCCACGGAATGTAGAGCACCAGCAGCAGTGCGGCCACGAGGCCGATAACCGGCATGCCGTGGAAGATCCAGTCCACGGCGCCGTCCGGGGTGATGGTCTCCTTCTGCATGAGCTTGGATATGTCCCGGAACGGCTGACGGAGCGGCGGTCCTATCCTGGACTGCATGTGGGCGGCTATCTTCCGGTCTATACCCTTGTATGCCAGACCGACAACCACCGCCGCCAGCATCGCCAATACACCCAGGAGCATACGAACGTAGAGGTCATTTATGTCCATCATTACCACCCCCCTCCCGAGGGCTTTCCCTTCATCCTACGGAGCCTTCTGGTCTTCCGGACGCTGAGCCTGTAGAAGTCCTCCTTCGTCATCACGCCCTCCTTTCCAGTCTCGCCGTCCACGACGGTCACCCTGTCCATGCAGCCGATGCACGGGTCTATGCTTGCTGCCACGATGGCCACGTCGGCTATCTGGGCTCCCACGAGCATCTTCTGCCATGCGATGATGTTGTTGTAGGTGCTGGCCCGGACCTTCCATGCGGAGACGTTCTCGTCCCCGGGGTCCAGGCGAACATAGTGTATCATCTCACCCCTAGGGGCCTCGGTCATGCCTATGGCCTCTCCTCCGGCCTTCTTCATGTGCATGAGCACCTTGTTGACGTTCATCTCCCACCTTATAGGTCCCGGGGGCATGTTGTCCAGACAGAATTCTATGATATCCAGGCTCTGTCCAACCTCAAGTATGCGGACCACGGTTTTGGCATAGGTATCTCCGGTGTTGGGATATCCCATCTGCTCCGGCAGACAGGGCTTGAGGTCCAGGTCCGCATAGCCCCCGTAGGGCTGGTCAACACGCACATCCTTGGGCACGCCGGAGCCCCGGGTGGTGGGACCCACGGCGGAGGTCTCCAGGGCGTCCTTCTTGGTCAGCACGCCGACGTTAACGGTCCTGTGTTTGAACAGCGGGTCCTCGAGGAAGGCGTCTGCCAGCTTCTGGAACTCCCGCCTGTATGCCGATATCATCTCCTTGATGCGGGGTATCTTCTCCGGAGATATATCCCGGCGGACGCCTCCCTGGTAGTACATGGCGTAGTTCACACGGTTGCCGCTTATATATTCCAGGACATCCTGGACGTCCTCACGGAGCTTCCATGTCCAGTGCAGCAGGGTGTCGAAACCCAGCTCGTGGGCGGCCACACCGGCCCAGAGAACATGGCTGTGTATCCTCTCCAGCTCGGCCATGATGGTCCTGATGTACTGGGCCCTCTCCGGTATGTCGTTGATGCCCGCCGCCTTCTCGCTGGCCATGGTGAAGGCGTACTGGTGGACGATGCTGCAGATACCGCAGATCCTCTCCGCCAGATGGAGCACCTGGAGGGGATTCCTCCGCATTCCGATGAACTCTATGCCGCGGTGGTTCACCCCGGGCTGGACGTCCACTTCCTTGACTATCTCGCCGTCCATGACGAACTTGAACATGGTCGGCTCCTTCAACGCCGGATGAACGGGTCCTATGGGCAGCGTGTAAGAACACTTCGACATCTTCACACCCCCTCGTCATGCACATTCCTGATGTATTTCTCCAGCTTCTTCAACTCCTCTTCGTCCTTACGCCACGGATGCACATCCGGCGGCAGGCTCTCCGATAGGAACAGCTGCCGTCCGTCGGGGATGCCCTCCATGACGACACCCAGGAACTCCTGTTTCTCCCTCTCCGTGATGATGGCCCCCGGGACCAGGTCGCTGACGGAAGGGAACCGGGGGTCGCTCTTGGGACATCTGGAGCCTATGCTCACGCTTATCTGGCCCCCGCCCATGCCCCAGTAGACCTGGAAGTGGTATATGAGCTCTATCTCGTCTCCGATATCGCTGCCGGAGGCGACGGATATGTGGAGAGGGGAATGTACCTCTGCCAGCAGCTTGACGGCATCCCGGAAGTTCTCCCTCTTGACCCTTATCCACACGGACTCGAAGGGCTTCTTGCGGACGCCGTTGGTATAGACATCCACGCGGGTGTCCACCACGCCGTCACCCAGCCGCTCCCTGAAGAGGGAGACTATCTCCTCTCCGGTCAGCCTCTTGATCTTGCCATCGGCCTCTGCTGGCTCCATCATGCCTCACCTCTCAGTTCTTCCAGCACCAGCCATGCCTTGGCCGCTCCCTCTATGATCGCCTCGGGTCTGGGGGGACACCCGGGGATGTGCACTATCTTGACGTCCGGGTCTATCTGTTTGAGGAAGTGGTCTATGGGCCCCAGGATGTTGTAGCTCTCATAATAGACGCCGGTGGTGTTCCCGCAGTTGCCGACGACGAGCACAACCTTGGGGTCAGGGGTCTGGTTGTATATTCTCTTGATGCGGGGTGCCATGGCCCTGGTGACGGGTCCGGCCATGATGAGCACGTCCGCATGCCTGGGCGAGCCCACCAGTTTTATGCCGAAACGTTCCACGTCGTATCTGGGTGTGAGGGCTGCCACGATCTCTATGTCGCATCCGTTGCACGAGCCGGTGTTCACATGGAAGGCCCAGAGCGCCCGATCGAAGTTCTTGTTGAGTTTCATCGTCCATCACTCCCGTATCAGAGGAATACCACCATCAGTATTATGGCGGTCATGGCCACCACCATCCAGGAGATGTAGTCGTTCGCATTGCCCGTGTGCTCTCCACGCACCGGCCGGTAGTACCGCTCCATGGCCTTCACGAAACCCCAGTAGACGTTGCCAGATTTCACCCAGGCGCTGGAGGGCACTATGTTGCCGAAGTAGAAGGGCTCTCCCACGTGCTCCCTCTCCTTGTGGCCCTTGATTCCTCTGGACCGGATGGCGTAGGCTATGATGAACGCCACCAGGGCCATCAGGGCGAACAGGAGGGCTGTCCACGTGCCCCCGTCGGTATCCAACCCGAGCTTTATGTCGAAGTTCAATCCGAACATATCACACACCTCCGGCGAGCCATGGGAACAGAAGCGCTCTCACGGCAGGGTCTATGAGTCTCTCCACCACCAGCCCGGGGAACAGGCTGAAGACGATTATGACGGCCACCAGGATGGTCATCCCGATGAGCATGCTCGTGGGAGCGTCCTCCGGCGGGTTCTCCGGCTTCGGTCCCAGGAAGGCGCTGTAGAACACCTTGACAAAAGAGGCAAGGGTGAGAACGCTAACAAGCATTGCAATGACCGCTATTATGGGGTTGAACTGGTACACGCTCTCGTATATCAAAAGTTTGCTGCTGAAACCGTTCATCGGCGGCATCCCTGCTATGGCCAGGGCGCCTATCATAAAGAACACCGTGGTGAATCTCATCGTGTGTCCCAGCCCGTGCATCTCGTTGAGGTTCCTGGTCTGGAGCCGGTAAAACACCGCCCCTGCCGTCAGGAACAATAGACCCTTGTAGAGGGCGTGGTTTATTATGTGGAATATGCCCCCTCTCATGGCGTCAACGCCGAAGGCAGTCATCTTAGCGGGGTCCGACAGCACCGCTATCCCAACGCCGACGCCCAGCAACATGTATCCCGTCTGCGATATCGCATGATAGGCCATCAGCCGCTTTATGTCCTTCTGGACCAGAGCCATCGTCACGCCTATGAACATGCTGAGTACGCCCAATATGACGACTATCCACCCCAGCGTGTAAGTGTCAAGGTTAAAAGCCCCTGTGTTCGGGTTGTAATGGCCGTAGATGGTGAAAGACGTCCTAAAAAGCGCGTACAGACCTGTCTGGCTCGCTGCAACGAATATCGCGGAGATACCGCCGGGTGCCTCGCTGTAAGCGTCTGGGGTGGCCATGTGCATCGGAACGCTGCCCGCTTTGAGAGAAAAAACAGTTACCAGCAGACCGAGGGCTATCTTGTCCAGCACGGATGCTCCGCCGGCAGAGGACATCGCCTCAGATATGACACCCATGTTGAGGACGCCGTACTCCCCGTAAAATATGCCTATAGCAAAGAGCAAAAAGACGCCGCTTATCGTGCTGTAGAGCATGTACTTGAAGGCCGCCTCGAAGCTCTCTCCCCTCTCGGTGCGGAAGGCGACAAGACCGCAGAGTGCGATGCTGGATATCTCGAAGAACACGAACAGGTTGAATATGTCGCCGGTCAGCACCATACCATACGCGCCCACGGCGGTCAGCTGAAGCAGGGTGTAGTACTTGTCCTGTCCGCTGTACTTATCTATGAATGACCAGGAGTACAGCACGGCGGCGGTGGACACGATGCCCATGATGATGGCCATCAGCACCCCCAAACCGTCCACCACGAGCTGTATTCTGAACACCGGATTTATGCCGCTTCCCGAGTGGGCTCCCAGGGTGTACACCACCGGAATGGGGGACTGCGACCAGACTTTGTCGGCCAGAACGGCCACCATGGCCAGGGATCCCAGGAGGAACAGCGCGGCCACGTAGCGGGGGGCCCTGGAACTGGCCTTTCCTATGAGCGGGGTGAGGAACGCCCCCAGGAGAGGCAGTATCACCACCAGGATCGGGGCGTGGTCTTGGAAGAACTCCGGTACCATCATTCTCTCAACCTCCTTGCCCTGCGGGTGTCAACGGTCCCGTATCGTTTGTAGAGCATCACCGTGAATGCCAGCAGGAGGGCGGTGGTGGCCACCCCTATCACGATGCTGGTCAGCGTGAGAGCCTGGGTGGTGGGCATGACCATCTCTGCCCCGGGATTTGGATTCTGGTAGAATATGGGGGCCGTGCCGTTCTCCCTGTAGCCCAGGGCCACCAGGAACAGGTTGGCCCCGGACTCCATGAGGGCCACGCCCATGACTATCTTGACCATGTTGGTCTTGACTATACAGATATACAGTCCTATGGCCACGAGGGCCACGGATACGACGAAGGGCAGCTGCCAGAGCATCAGTCCACCTCCCTGGTGAATGCGGCCTTGGAGAGTGCCAGTATGATGAGGCCCAGGCCGCCTATGACCTCGCATCCCACGGCTATGTTCATCAGCGGCACGGTCCCACCGGTGTTCAACCCTGCGTCCGTGACACCGAAGGAGACAGCATCACCGAATAGGCCGCCGGCGTTCGCCAGGGTGTTGGCGAAGAACGCAGCGCTCATCCCTATCAACCCGGCCCCGAGGAACAGAAGGAGGCCGAAACTCTCCACGGTGGAGAGGACACCCTTCTTGTAGAGCGTCCCGCCGTACGCCACCACCACCAGGGCCACGGCGCTGGCGGCCACCGCCCCGCCCTGGAACCCCCCGCCGGGGGTCAAGTGTCCGTGGAGGATAAGATAGCCGCCGAAGACAGCGATCAGGGGATAGAGGACACCGCCCATGCTCCTCACTATCTTGGACATGGGACGCATCATCACGCACCACCTCCCTGGGGATTCTCTCCCTGGGCGTCCGCCCCTCCGCCGGCCGGGCCGATGCCGTGTTGTACAGCTGGCTCGGGAGAGTATCTGAGGCTCTTTATGTCAATCTCCTCTTCCTCGGCCTCTTCCTCCTCGGGACGACGCTTCAACGCAAGCCTGATGGCCACCAGCACGCCGGAGACGGCGGAGAACAGCACGGTTGCCTCTCCCAGGGTATCGTATCCCCTGTAGTCGAACACGATGGAGGTCACCACGTTGCTGGCCCCGGTCTCGTTCTGGGCGTTGTCTATGAAATAGTCGTCCATATCGCTGTAGGTGGGATCGCCGAAATCCCTCATCTCGTACATGGACATCAGGAGAACGGCGAAGAGAACCAGGAGCGCTACCAGCGCTATGCTCTTCCTCATCAGTAATCCTCCCTCCTCTGCGTTCCTTTGATGGCGAAGATGAATATCGCAGTGGTCAGAGCAGCGCCCACACCGGCCTCGGCAATGGCCACATCGGGCGCCTGGAGGATGTAGAACTCAAGCGAGAGGAGCAGGCTGCAGGCCCCCAGGGCCACGGCGGCGCTTATCAGGTCTCGCATCCTCACCACGAAAAGGGCCGATAGAACGATCCCGGCCAGCACGACGATCTGGACACCATCGGCCAGGGATATCACTTTTTCACCTCCTTCAGCCTGTCCACCACGGCCATGACCGGCTCGACACCCGCCCTGTGGGAGGCTCGGGCCAGGGCGTGGGCCCCGGTGGGGTTGGTCAGCAGAAGGGCCGCCAGGGCCAGGAATGTGTGGACCATGAAGGTCAGAGCGGTGGTGTCAGCGAAATCCGACCGTACCCAGTTGATCAGCCCGTAGCCTATGACCGCCAAGGCCAGGAATATGGAGCCGAAGGTGGTACATTTGGTGGCCGCATGCAGCCTGGTATAGACATCCGGGAATCTGAGAAGCCCTATCATCCCCAGGCCGTTGAAGACGATGGCCACGAGCAGGAAGAGGTAGAACAGGAACATCAGCGGAGAAAGTCCCAGGATGCTCATGCGCCTCCCTCCGTTCCCGTCGTTTCCCCGGCGGCCTCGCCGCCAACGTTCCTCTCTTCGAGATATCTGGCTATGTACAGGGTGGTGATGAATGACAACAACGCATATACTATTGCTATATCTATGAAGATAACTTCATAATATGCTACGCCAAGAGCGATCATCAGCGCCACCACCAGGGTGTTTATGGTGTCCAGAGCCACGGCCCTGTCCGGAGCAGTTGGCCCGGCTGCCAGCCTGATGGAGGCACCGAGGATGTACAGCACCAGGAATCCGGAGACCACGAGAAACGTATCCTCTATCATTCGGCAATCCTCCTAGCCCACTTGGGGAAGCTCCCGCACACCTTGCTGGCATCCGCATACTCCTTCTCCTCCTCACCGAGGGCGACATTTATCCAGTGGACGTACAGGTCGTTGGTCTCCTCGTCAACGTCCACGGTGAGGGTTCCCGGGGTCAGGGTGATGGAGTTGGCCAGAGTCAGCACGGCCAGATCCTTTTCCAGCCCGCTCTCTATCTTCACTATCCCCGGCCTTATCTTCCCGGTTATCACCCTGTAAGCGACGTCCAGGTTCGCCTTCGCCATGGAAAAGAAAAAGGGGTATATCAGATACACCAGGAAGGTGAACCATCTCACAGGGTTGGCCATCCGCATGTCGCCGCTGGAGCAGAACATCTTTCTCGTAGCCACACCCACGATAAGGGCGATGACCGCCCCGGCGGCGATCTCCTCGACGCTCCACAGCCCTATCACCAGACCCACATCGCCGCTGCCGGCGGTGAGCAGGAGATAAAGCAGGAACGAGACAACAGCCGTAGCCGCAAACGCTTTCATCCTCATTCCTCCCTTGGTCTCAAGGGACATGCCGAGGGAACCCCTTTGGTTATAAAAATATAGTGGTGGGTTGTGCAAAATCGGAGCATCTGTGTGCATGAGGATGGAGGCTCGAACCACATACGGTTGTGCATAAAAGATGAATAACCGTCGCTGTCCCTACCTTCCTTTCTTCTATCAGTTCTCTCACAGCTCCCTGGAGAACCGGTACCACCTCTCAACATCCTCTTTCTCATGTTCCCGCGGGTCAACAGCCCCGCCGCCCTCCTTGACCAGCAGGAGGAGAGCCCTCCTCACGGCAAGTGCCATCCTCCCCAGGCCCTCCAGTTCATCCTCGCCTCCGGCGGTCCGGATGTCCTCCACAAGATCCCTCATACATCCCTTGAGGAGGGACACCGCTTCCATCCTCTCCTCTTCCCTCACCTCACCCTTGAAAAACCGGGCCATGAACACGCTCAGGGGAAACTCCCCCTCACCGCATCGCACCCTGTCGGGAAAAGCCACGGCCGGCGGAGGGAAAGGACTCTCAAGTAGCCCGAGAATCTCTTTTCTCCTCTCTTCCAGGGGGGAAGACAAAACCCCCATCCCCCTATTCGATGACATCCACCGTGGGCTCGGGAGACTCAAGCATGGCCTCGATCCTTTCACGCCACTCCTTTATCTTCAGATATCCCCAGAACAGGAACACCAGGCCGATGACCATTATCACCATACCAACGATGGTGACGGTCCAGTTCACCCATCCGAACTTCTCGTAGGCGGTGAACATCCCTATGGGAATCCGGAGAGCATCATGCAGATAGGACAAAAGCGGGCCTCCGAAGAAACCCAGCATTGTGAGTATGAAACCTATCCAGAACATCTTCGCCGGCTTCTCCTCGTCGAAAGCCTCGGCAGCAGCCAGTTCCTCCTCCTCGGCTGTCAACGGCGGGGGTCCTACCACGGCCGCTTCAGCGGGAACTTCTTCTTCGAAACCCTCCCCCTCAGCGGGCTCCTCCACGTATTCCTCGCCGCCTTCGACGTATTCCTCCTCCCCGTACTCCTCCTCCCCAGCGTATTCGTCCCCTTCCGCATACTCCTCCTCGCCTAGGTACTCCTCTTCCTCTTCAATAACATCGTACTCGGGCTCCCCCTCCTCTTCTTCCTCCTCCATTTCCACGATGCTCTCCTCGAAGAGGGCTTCCGGAGACTCTCCAACCTCCTCGGCCTCTTCCACCTCCTCCTCGAACTCCTGGCCACAGTTGGGACACACCAGGGCGTCGATGGGGATGGTCGCACCGCAGGTGGGACACTCCGCCATTTCCTCATACTCTTCTTCTTCGGGAATCTCTACCACCAGAACCCCCATAAC
>JAGHBH010000109.1 GCA_021161085.1 Thermoplasmata archaeon
ATGGAAGGGGGAACGCCCTGACAACCGAGATGGCGGCCATCGGGAACGGCCTTTAGAAGAAGGTTTAAGTATTCCGGTTCGTTCTCCCCCACGTCTAAAACTCAGAATCCTCCAGGAGGAATTTCATGCCCGTGAAGCACAGCAGTTACAGGGAGCCGCCGAGTCCAGAGGGTCTGAAGAAGATAGAGAAGGGAGAGCTGAACCACCTCGACCTGGAGGTGTGGAGCAATCTCAACACCGGGGTTCTGGAGGAGTATCTGGAGGAGAAGAACCGGGTGGAGAGTTTCGAGATAACGAAGTGGAACTGGAGGAGGGTGATGCTGGGTATCGCCCTGGGTACCCTGTTCGCCGTCATCACGGAGTACGTGGGGTTGAAGGTGGGGCTGGCAATCAGCGGCGGCTGGTACATCATGTATTTCATCGGTGCCGCCGCCAAGTGGAAGCCCGCCGAGATAAACGTCGCCGCCGGGGCCAACACCGGGGCCACATATATCGGTACGGGTTTCATCTTCACGTTTCCGGCGCTGTATCTTCTGACGGATGCGTATATAGACGCCACCACCAAGGCCCCAGTGTACGCGGTCTCGGGAGGGGACACCATAGTGCACATGAGCACCATCCAGAACAACCCCTCCATTATGGTGGTGGCCCTCGTGACCACCATAGTGACGGGCATCCTGGGCACCCTGTACTTCATCATACTCCGGAGGATATGGCTGGTGGACGACCCCCTTCACCTGCCTGGCTGGGAGCCCAACCTCCAGCTGATGAGCATAGCCAACGACATAGCGGTCACGGGGGATACCACGGAGGCCAAGAAGTCCATCAAGGCGGTGGGGCTCTGGACCGGAATAACCATGCTCTTCACCGCCCTGAGGGATTTCCCCGTCAACAAGAGCCACGAATCCACCCTGGATGTTCTCCTTGCAGGCAACAGGTACTGGGACAGGGGCACCATAGTGCAGCCGTATGAGACCGCCAAGTACACCCACGTGGGCTTCGGGCTGATCCCCATCCAGATAGGCATCGGCTGGTTCATGAAGCTCAGGGTGGCCATGCTGGTCAACCTTGGGACCTTCGTCACCTGGTTCATAATAGTGCCCATAGGCGTCTGGCTCGGCGTTCCCATCTTTGACCCGTCCTCCGGGACCTATTCCAGCCCACTCTCCCTGGGGGTGCCGGCCTATGCGGTGTTCGCCAAGATCGCCAGGCCCATAGCGGTGGGCGCTATCCTGGGCGGCGGGCTGTTCAGCCTGTTCAAGATGCTGCCCACCTTCAAGACCGCCTTCAAGGATGTC
The DNA here is from genome assembly GCA_021161085.1 of Thermoplasmata archaeon. Lineage (GTDB taxonomy): Archaea > Thermoplasmatota > Thermoplasmata > JAGHBH01 > JAGHBH01 > JAGHBH01. Next base: position 1,299 of record JAGHBH010000109.1, read on the forward strand.
ACCGAGGGGCTCAAGTCCGGCACCTCCTCCGGCTACATAGAGGGCAAGGGGTGGTACGAGTGGCCGAGCAGCCACATCGGGTTCATGATGGTGTTCACCCTCATCTCCTCTTTCCTCATGTTCTGGTGGGGGATACCCAACACCCCGTGGTATGCGGCCCTCATATTCTCCACGGTTCTCGTGGCTACTACATTCCTGTTGGGCGCCATAGCGGTCAAGGTGATGGGAGAGACCGGAACACAGCCCGTCTCCGGAACCAGTTTCATCGTTTTGCTGATGATGATATTCCTGTTCATGATATTCCGCCTGGACAGGGAGACCACGGCGATACTGGCCATAATCGGGACCACCACCTTCGCCGGCGCCATCTCCATGGCGGGAGACATCATCTGGGACTTCAAGAGCGGGCTGTACGTGGGCAACCGTCCCTACCACCTCATGAAGGGAGAGCTGACGGGCATCATACCCGGGGCAGTGGCTTCCGTCCTGGGTGCCATCATGTTCAGCCAGCTGCTGGTCGAGGGAAAGCTGGCCCTCGAGGCCCCGCAGGCCAACGCCTTCGCGACCATCGTCCAGACCTTCCTGGGCGGCAGCAACCTCACCATGGTGGGCTCTTTCATCCTGATAGGCATCGTGCTCGGCATAGTGGCGGAGATAACCACGGGCATGGGAACGGCCTTCGGCCTGGGCATGTATTTCCCGCTCTGGCTGATGCTGCCCGTCATCGTGGGCGGTGCCGCCAGGGACTACTGGGAGAAGAAGGTTCTCAACCCCCGGGCCGAGAGGGAGGGCTGGACGGAGAAACAGCGGACCGTCAAGGTGCTGGAGACCTACATGATAGCCACGGGTCTCATCGTGGGAGAGGCGCTGATGGGGACCATAGTGGCGTTGTGGTTCATGGCCGTGCCATAAGCAGAAATCATTTGGAGGTGTTGAAGCCGAACATCTCCCACGCCCTTCTGGCCTCCCTGAACTCGGGCATGAGAAGACCGTGGTTTATCCTCTGTGACAGGGTGAACTCCCAGGGGGGTCTCTCCAGGTCTCCCACCACTATCTTGAGCATCTTTCTGACCTCCCGGGCGGCTTTCCTGTCCAGACCGGCTATCTCCAGGTAGGGCATGTAGGAGCTGTGGGTGGGCCGGGTGTCGTAGGTTTCTATTGTTACCTCGACGGGTTTCTTCACTATATAGCGGAAGACGTGGGCTGCTTTCATGGTCGGTACTATCACCATGGTCTTGTCGTACAATTTTTCCCCGCTCTCCCTCTCGAACTCCCATTCCAGTTCCTCCATGGCCTCCCGTATCAGTCTGGCCATCCTGAGGGCCCCGTAGGATACAGGGGATTTCCATCTCTCGGGCACCTGTATACTGCTTATGCCGCCGTCCTCTGACATCGTCCCGGCCATCACTTGGGGGTTTATCCCGTTTTCGGAGGTATGGACGATGAGGGGCAGATGTCATTGAGGGGACATTCGCCACACCGGGGGTTTCTTGGGAGGCAGGTGCGTCTGCCGAAGTCTATCAGCAGCGAGTTTATCTCTATCCAGTATTCCCTGGGTATCCTTTTTCGCAGGACCTTTTCCGTGTCATCCGGTGTCCGTGTTTCCGCCCATCCGAGCCTGTTGCTTATCCTGTGAACGTGGATGTCCACGGGCATGGCCTCCCTCCCGTAGCCGTAGACGAGAACGCAGTTGGCCGTCTTCCTTCCGACCCCCGGCAGGGAGAGCAGCTCTTCCATGCTGTCGGGGACCCTTCCCCCGTATCTCTCCAGTAGGGCCCGGGAAGCCTCGATGATGTGCCTGGCCTTGGCCTTGCAGAATCCGGCGGGCTTGCACAGTCTTTCCACCTCGTCGAGGGGGGCGGACGCCAGGGCCTCCGGTGTGGGGAACCTTTCCAGCACCCGGGATGCCGCGATCTCGGTGTTCTCGTCCCTGGTCCTCTGGGAGAGTATGGTGAACACCAGCACCCTGAAGGGCTCCAGGGAGGGGGGTTTGGAGCGGTATTCCCTCCTGAGTCTGCGGAAGACCTCGTCCACCGGGGCAGCCTTCTCTCTAGGTGTCACGGAGGATGTCATGGATAAGGTGGAAGCCGTCGCCTTGTTTAAGCGTTCTCCCTTCTCCCATTCCGGCGGATAACATGGGAGAAATTTTTTTATCCCATCCCGGCGTTGGAGTCGCGTGGTGTTTATGCTGTTCGACATAGGCTCGGGTTCGGAGCTGGTAGGGTATGCGGCCGTGATATTCATAATCATAGCGGGCGTCTGGATGACCATATTGACTTATCTCATGTTCTCGAGGAAGAGAAGGCAGAAGAGGGAACTCGTGGAAGAGCTCAAAAGGGCCCTCCAGGAGGAGAAGAGCCGGAAGGAGATAGTCGCCCTGCTCAACGAGCTCATGGAGGGGACCAAGAAGCCCGAGGCAAGGGAGAAGATAAAGACCGTCAAGAAGAAGGTGAAGAAGGTCAACGTGACGGATATCGCCGATCTCATGGAGGAGCTGGACGAGATAGCGGTCCAGATGATGGAAGAGGAGGAGATGGCCTCCGGAGAAGGAGAGGGAAGAGAAGGGGAGGGA
>JAGHBH010000127.1 GCA_021161085.1 Thermoplasmata archaeon
AATATGCGGTGCGAACGAGGAGTATAAGGGGGTGGAGTTGGACGATGACATTTTGGAGGGGGTGGTGTCGGGTCTCCGCCTCACCACCGGGGCCAGTGTGGAGGGTTCCAGGCGGTTCCTCCGGGTTTTGAAGATGGGGTGGATGTCAGTGGATCCCGGTAGAAGGCAGGGGCCCAGGACCGTGCCGTTTATCGATTACAGCAACCTTGAGAACAACGAGTTCATAGTCTCCAACCAGGTCGTATTCAAGGGGGTTAACAATGTCATACGGGCGGATGTGGTCCTCTTCGTCAACGGCATCCCTCTCGTTCTGGTTGAGTGCAAGGATGTCGCCTCGGAAAGGGGGAACTGGAGAAACGCCTTCCGCCAGATAAAACGCTACGAGAGGACCGTGCCAGAGCTCTTCAAATACGTACAGGTCAACGTGGCCTTGGAAGATACCGCCCACTATTTTCCCAGCATCCCCTGGGAGGTTGATGAGAGCAGGGTGAAGGCACACACCTGGGGGGGCGGCGATCTCTCCAGGGTGCTTGAGCCTCTCCGTCCGGGGGTTCTGCTGGACATGATAAGGAATTTCGTGTTCATCAGGGAAGAGGGGGGAGGCTATACGAAGATACTTCCCAGACACATGCAGTATCACGCAGCCAACAAGATATACGAGAGGGTGGTCTCCTCCATCAGGGAAAACGGGCCCCCCACAGGCGGCCTCATCTGGCACTGGCAGGGGAGCGGCAAGACCCTCACGATGGCTTTCGCAGCCTACAAGCTTTTCATGGAAAGGACATTGGAGAGGCCCACGATATTCTTCATCTCGGATAGGGAGGAGATAGAGGGGGAGATGACCTCCACGCTGAAGTCCCTGGACATGCCGGGAGGGGTCTCTTTCGAGAGGGTTTCCTCCATAAAAGACCTCAAGGAGATCATTCTGCACGACGGGGGAAGGGGAAAGAGAGGCATGTTCGTTCTCCTCGTCCAGAAATTCGGAGGGGGCGACAGAGCGATAAAGATAGAGGACCTGGGAGACGTCCCCATCTCCGACAGGAAGAACATAATCTGCTTTGTGGACGAGGCACACAGGACCCAATACGGCGTTCTGGCGTCCCGCATGAGGGCTGTTTTCAAAAACGCCTCCTTCTTCGCTTTCACCGGCACACCCATCTCGAAGGGGGAAAGGGACACCTTCGCCCGGTTCTCCGGCAGGGGAGAGCTCTACCTTCACAGATATTTCATAGAGGATTCGCTTAGGGATGGGTACACCGTCCCCATAGCGTACCTTTTCAGAAAAGAGAAAGACGTTCTTCTCCGGGAAGAGCATCTGAGAGGGATAATAAACACGGTGTTCCGATCCTCAGAGAGTGAGACGGAAGCCGCTGTGAAGAGACGGCTGAAGCCCATGGAGATATATATGCTGAAGGAGGAGAGGATGCGTGAGATAGCCGCCGATATCGTGGAGCATTTCATGAGCCGGCCGGATAAACGCTTCAAGGGTATGGTTGTTACCCAGAACAGGAAGGCCTGCGTTCTCTATAAAAGGTATATAGATGAATACATGAAGGAACATTATCCTGATATCGATTCCGAGGGCTTTTCCGAGGTGGTGATGTCCTACGACAGCCAGAGAGATGGAAAGGACGAGGAGATAGATGACTACAGGAAGAGTTTGGAGGAGCGATTCGGAGACACGAAAACGGCCAACAGGGAGATAAAGGCACGGTTTAAGAGGGAAGGAGAACCCCCCTATCTGGTCATAGTAACGGATATGCTGCTCACCGGATACAACGCCCCCGTGCTTCAATTCATGTATCTGGACAAGATACTGGCAGGACACAATCTTCTCCAGGCCATAGCCAGGACCAACCGGCCCTACAGGGACGGGAAGGGCTACGGGATGATTATAGACTACGTGGGGCTTTTCAAAAGGTTCCGGGAAGCCCTGGAGGCATATTACGAGATGGATGATACGGATGTAATCCTCTCGGCGGAGCCTGCTGAGGCCCTGGAGGAGGCTTTCGGTTCTCTTGCGGAAGAAATGAGGGCTCTTCTGGGGGAGGCGTTCTCGGACTCCATAGAGGATATAGCCAGAGGCCATCGGAGGAGTCTTTATACTGTGGTGGGAGAACTGGCGAGAGATGAGGAAAAGTCGGAGAGGTTTCTGTCTCTTTACAGGGATTACAGGAAGATATACGACGCCCTGGGACCTTCCGTCTTAAAGGCAGAGGAACGCACCCAGACCCTGCTGAAGGCATTTACTTCCGTGTATGTGACATTGAAGAAGGTTCTGTATGGAGAGGGAGACCCCGGAATCGTGGAGAAATACCTCTCGGAGGTTAGGGAGGCCGTGGAGAGGAACATAGAATTCGGCGGGTTGAAAGAGGAAAACGGTTTTTTCACGGTGGACGAGGATTTTCTATCTTTCCTGGAGAGTAAGGACAAGGAAGAAGGTATAGTTGAGATGACGGCGATACTCCACCAGTTCGTGGCGTCAGTGGCCGAGAGCTCCGCCGGAGAGGTGGTGTACTCGGATATTGTTGAAAGTGTAAAAAATACGTTGGAGAAATGGAAAAAAAGGGAGTCTGGAGTGGAGGAAACATATCAGAGAATGTTGGACCATTTTAGGGCCATCGGAAAAGAGGAAGAGATAAGACGCCGCCTTTCCATGGATACGAGAACATACATGATTTTCGTGATTCTCAACAAGATGCTTAAGATGCCGATCGAGGACGCTGAATCTCTGGCTAGAGAGATCATTGGAAATCTTACCGAAGGGGAAATGCTCTTCGATGGATGGTATGATAAAAAAGACTCCTGGAGGCTGGTGAGGTCTGAGGTTAGGATGGCCATCTCCCCCTCCTTCTATCGGAGAGAGGGGTATTCGGAAAAAACAAAGAAGCTTCTGGATTCGGCTGTGGAGAGGATCGTTCACGCCCTGGCTTTCCAGAGGGGGTAAGACTCGTGAGAGACGAGCATCATGGGATGGAGAGATATCACGGGTGGGATGTTCATGTGATATACCGATATGTGAAACATCCCCGGATAGATCTCAGATCGGGCAGCATCCATGTCATTGTCCCTCCCGGAGGAAACCCATCCGCTCTTCTCAGGAAGAAAGAAGCGTGGATAATAAAAAAGATCGGGGAGATAGATAGGATAAAAAAAGAGGTAAAAGCTGCTCTGGCAGGAGAGCCGTCTCTTCTTGGGAGGAAGATCGTTGTGGAGTACACGGATGGCGGGACAAGGGTCGACATGGATAGGGGGATATTTTACATCAATAGAGGGGCGGGGGTAGAGGCCAGAAAAAATGCTTTAAGGGTGCTGTTGAGGAGGAAGATTTCCGCTGTTGTGAACGAGGGAGCCGCTTCTGTCGGGTTAACTCCTTCAAAGATATATATAAAGGAACAGAGGACCAGATGGGGCAGCTGCTCACCGAGGGGAAACCTCAGTTTTAACCTCCGCCTTGTGATGCTCCCCGAGGATTTTTTGAGGTATACCGTTTTTCACGAGATTTCGCACTTGCGTTATCGTCACCACGGCAGGGATTTCCACAGCCTGCTAAGGTCCCTGTATCCCGGGGAACCCCCCACCAAGGAGCAGATGCTTTTTTACTGGTTCTATTCTGAGGAGATGATGAGAAAGATGGTGTACGAAATATAGAGAGATGGAGAGTGAGAGATGGAGAGTGAGAGATGGAGAGTAAGAGATGGAGAGTAAGAGATGGAGAGTGAGAGATATAGATATAGAGAGCGAGGCCCCTATCATGTCGGATAGAGATGTCCTGGATGCGGACGTGCCCGCTGGCCCACGGCCTGTGCCGGGTCTTCCCGTGCTGTGGCTGGAGGATGCGGGTGCGGTGGTTGCGGCAGACCTCCATATAGGCATAGAGGGGGAGTTCCTGCGTCAGGGCATACGGATTCCGGGTCAGTGGAGGAAGATGTTGGCGGTGCTGGAGCGGGCGATCAGGAGGGTGGATGCCGGTGTTGTCTATCTGCTGGGTGATGTGAAGCACAGAATCCCGTCCCCCGGCTCCTGGGAGAGGAAGGATCTCTCCCTGTTCCTTTCATCCCTGGCGGATGTGGTCGAGGTGCATGTGGTCCCTGGGAACCATGATGGGCTGATAGCGGG
>JAGHBH010000080.1 GCA_021161085.1 Thermoplasmata archaeon
ATTTCTCCAAGAGCCACTTCCACAATGGTATATACCGTATCTTCCTGCCTTCTACGGTTTCTTCGTCCTCGTGGTTTTCTGTTATTATTGTTCCTTCGTGGAGGGAGAACTCGTTCATTCCCTTGAGCAGTGCTGATATCTCTCTCTTTTTCGTCCTCTTTTCCTCTATGTCCCAGCATACCTGGATGAGGTGTGTTATGTTCATCCCTCTTTTGACTATGAAGTCTATCTCTTTCCCTGTGCCGTCCTTCCAGTAGTATATCTCCACGTCCCGTCTTCTCTGGGATCTTCTCAGGAGTTCCAGGTAGACGAGGTTCTCCATCGTTCGCCCCCTGTTTTCTGTGAATTTGAAGCTCACCGCTGTAGCGAGGCCCGTGTCCACGGAGTAGTATTTGTTGACCTCTCTCATCTGTTCCCTGAGTTTGAAGGAGAATGGACGGAGAGGATAGATGAGGCCTGACTCATGGAAGTATCCTAGATATTTGGAAACAGTGTCCACTGCCACTCCACACGCATGGGCTATGCTTCTCCGCGTCATTGTGCTGGATGCGTTGCTGGTGACATAATAGGCGATCCTTCTTGCGATGCTGTAGTCCGCCCCGTATCTCGCGGTTATATCCCTTGCTATGACGTCGTCGAACATCTCGTTCAGGTATCTGTTTCTGTTCATGTCGTCCATTTTTATTGCTTCAGGATAGCCTCCGATTCTCATGTATTCGTGGAGATGGTGGAGCATCTCTCCTTTTCGGGCCTCCACGTGCTCCCATCTGAGGTCATCCCATCCGGAGAATGTGAGGTATTCTCTGAAGGAGAAGGGCAGCACGTGGAATGTGAGATGTCTTCCCGTGAGCACTCTTGAGACATCTTCTTTCAGGAGTGATGACGAGGAGCCTGTTACGAATATCTGCGAGAACTGTCTTGTGTCGTAGAGCGTTCTGACCCATCGCTCCCAGCCAGGTCTCTCCTGCACTTCGTCTAGAAAGATATGTGTGATCCCTGGGTTTATCTTTCTGCATTCCGAGAGCAGTCTCTCAAGGTCAGCTGCATATATGCTGTTGTCGTCAAAATTCAGCATCAGAATGTTCTTGGCAGGCGTGCCCTGTCGGATCAGATGCTCTATTATCTGGTAGAGGAGCGTCGTCTTGCCAGAGCGTCTTGGGCCGATTATTCCTTTGATGAGGCCGGTGCTCAGCGAACTTGCCACCTCCTCTGTTTTCTCCCGTTTCACGCCCGCGATCTCGTCCAGCAGTCCTCTTTCCACCCACCAGGGGTTCCATCGTCGTATGGCATCGGAGAGCATGGTGGAGCAAAAGTCGAAAGACTATTTAACTATTCCGATGGTCGTTGACAAAAAAGGGCATTTTTGTCCACGCTGATGGAAACATATGTCTTTGAGAACACGGGCACGCCATATAGTCATCCCGTATGGGAAGAGAGAGCCGCATGGGATACCATGCTGGGTAATCCTGATACCAGGCCTGTTAGCGGCATAGAACTGTTGATTCCCCCAAGAGCCATTTCCACAATGGTGTATACCGTATCTTCCTGCCCTCTACGGCACACCGTCTGATTCCGTTCCATAACGTTTTATACCCTCCGGTGTTTGTAGCCTCCCGGTGTGGCCCGATGTTCAAGGGAAGGGATATAATATCCATAAAGGACCTCTCGCTGGATGATATAAACGTCATTCTGGATTACGCCCGGAGGATGGTCCCGGCGGCCAGGGGGGAGGAGAATCTGCCGCTGCTCTCCGGCCGGCTCATGGGGCGGCTGTTCTTCGAGCCCAGCACCCGTACGAAACTGTCCTTCGACACCGCCATGAAGAGGCTGGGCGGCGGAGCCATAGGCTTTTCCGACACCAGTTCCACCTCGGTGAAGAAGGGCGAGACGCTGGCGGACACCATCCGGATGGCCGAGGCCTATTCCGACTGCCTGGTGATAAGACACTACAACGAGGGGGCGGCCAGGCTGGCGGCCCGGTTCTCCAGCAAGCCGGTGATAAACGCGGGGGACGGGGCGGGGCAGCATCCCACCCAGACGCTTCTGGACCTCTTCACCATACGGGAGGAGAAGGGAAGGATAGACGGCAACCATGTGGTCCTGGCCGGCGACCTCAAATACGGCCGCACGGTCCACAGCCTGGCCCACGGTCTGGCCCTCTACGATGTGGAGGTCTCCCTCGTCTCCCCCAGGGGTCTGGAGATGCCCGGGGAGATAGTGGGGACGCTGAAAGAAAAGGGAATAGGAGTCCGGGAGATGAACTCCCTGGAGGAGGCGGTGGCCGACGCCGACGTGCTCTACGTCACCCGCATACAGGCCGAGCGTTTCCCCGACCCCGAGGAGTACAGGAAGGTGGCCGGCTCCTACCGGGTGGACCTGAATCTTCTGGACCACGCCAGGGATGGGATGATAATAATGCACCCCCTTCCCAGGGTGGACGAGATCGCCCCGGAGGTGGACACCCATCCTTCGGCCAAATATTTCGTCCAGGCGTTCAACGGCGTTCCCGTGAGGATGGCCCTTCTGGACCTGGTCATCAGGGGAGGTGATCTGGATGGTTAAGGAGCTGAGGGTCACACCCATCAGAAACGGCACGGTGATAGACCACATCCCCCCGGGGATGGGGTTGAAGATACTCTCCATCCTGATGCATGACGACCCGGCGGGCAGGACCATGACCCTGGCCATGAACGTATCGAGTGCGAGACAGGGAAAGAAGGACGTGCTGAAGGTGGAAGACCTCGAGCTGACGCCGGAACAGGTGGGCAAGATAGCCCTCCTGGCCCCGGAGGGAACGATCAACATCATAAGGGATTCCAACGTGGTCAAGAAGGAGAAGGTGGTGCTGCCCGACAGGGTGGTGGGCATAGTGCGGTGCGGCAACCCCAACTGCATCACCAACCAGAGGGAGCCCGTGGAGCCGGAGTTCGTGGTGGTCTCCAGGTCTCCCCCCAGGCTGCGGTGTCTCTACTGCGAGAGGGAGCTGGAGGACATCATAGGCAACATACTCTGAGGGTCCTTGGTCTCCCGGCTTCCGCTCCATGTTCCGCCGCCCCCGGTCTCCCTTCCTTCCCTCCTGTCATCCCGTACCGATGGAGGATTGGCATTGCATTCGCTTGCCCCGCTGAAGAGCAAACCCGGAAGAACCGCCGCAACCATCACGGCCCTGGCCATAGCGGTGGCTCTCGCCGTGGTGCTCCTTTCCCTGGGTTCCGGGATAAAGAGCGGCCATGCCAGCCTGCTGGAGGAGAGGGGTACCGACATATACGTGGGCGGCCAGGGCAGCGGGCTGCTGTTCGAGACCTTCAACCTGTTCCCCGATGGCAGAAAGACGGCGGGGGAGATAGCCAACATGTCGGAAGTGAGGGCGGCCGTCCCGCACCTGTACGGCAACCTCCCGTTCTCGGCTTTCAACACGACGAGCATGGAGGAAAGGAACGGCAGCGGCATAATCAGGATCACCCTCTACGGGGTGGTGGCCGGGGGGGCGGATGATTTCGTCGGGACCGACCAGCCTCTAATAAACGGCACCGGCCTGGAGACCCCCGGAGACCCGTTCTATGACGGCGGCACGTACAACGGCTCCTGGACGGGTGAGATCGTCCTGTCCGAGAAGGCGGCGGAGGAGATGGATGCGGATGTGGGGGATGTGGTGTATGTGAACACCTTCCGGCCGGTGAACAACGACAGTCTGGAGGACTGGATGGAGAACGCCACACCGTTCACCGTTTCCGCCGTCGGGGATCTCGGGGGAAGAAAGGCGGTGGTCCATCTGTCCGAACTCCAGTATATCTCGGGCCTGAGGGAGGATGAGGTGGTGGAGATAAGGGTGGACCTGCGCGACCCGGGGGATGCGGCCGCCGTGGCGGAGCGTATAAACGGGGAGTATCCCGTGGCCGCCTTCACCATAGACGACCTGGCGGGTGAGGCCGACCGCTATGTGTCCACGTTCCAGGGGCTGGGCTCGATTCTCTCGCTTCTGGCCATGGTGGTGGCCTCGGTGTTCGTTCTCACCGTCATGACCGTGTCCGTCAGGGAGAGGCGCAGGGAGATAGGCATATTGAGGGCCATAGGCATAAGCAGGGCCACCATACTCAAAGAGACGGCGTTCCAGTCGCTATTTCTCACATCGGTGGGCTGTGCGGCCGGCATGGGCCTGGGCCTGCTGGCTATAAGGGGCATAGAGGGGTATCTGCACGGTCGGTTCGATGATGTCCTCCCCTCCGGCTTCTCCTTTTCCATCCTGGAGCCGGGGGTGGTTGCCGTGGCCCTGGGGCTGGTGGTGGTCCTCTCCCTTCTGGGCAGTCTGGTCGCCCTCTACCATATAAACAGCGTGAAGGTCGCGGAGGTGCTGCGCGGTGATTAGCCTGGCGTTCCGCAACCTTGGCAGGAGGAAGGGGAGGACGCTGGCCGTCCTTGTCTCCGTGATAGTCGCCGGCAGCCTCCTGTCCTCCACAATAGGGATAGGGGACGGGCTGGTGTCCACGGTGAGGAACAGGGTGGAGAGCGCCAGGGTGGACATCTTCATAACGGGCGGCCAGCTCCACGGCATCACCCGTGGGCACGAGATAGCGGGAGAGATAGAGGAGATGGAGGGGGTGAACCTCTCCTCCCCCATGCTGTTCTCTCCGACCACCATACAGGTCAGGAGGCCAGGGGAGGCGGGTATGCCCCTGACCCCGTATCCCGTGGGACTGATACCGTCCAGGGCAGGCGTGCTTCTTCCGGGAGAGAACGACAGCACCACCGGATGGTTCTCCGTGCCGGACGACCCCCATTACGCCGGCGGCTCCTACGAGGGGCCCTGGACGTACGAGATAGGGGTGACCGAAGCCCTGGCCAGGGATCTCAACCTCTCCATAGGCGACCCCATCGAGGTCATGGTGGACGGGGAGTGGAGGAACTTCACCGTGGTGATGACCTACCGTCCCATACTCGGCGGCCAGGCGTTCTCCGGTGTCTACCTGGTGTTCCTGCACCTCAGCGAACTCCAGACCATCCTGTCGCTGGATGTGGACCCCTCCACCGGGGCCCCCAGGGATGCCGTTGACACCATAAGCGTCTCCCTGGAAGAGGAATACAGAATGGACAGGGACCTGTATGTCAGCCTGCTGGACACCATCAGGGAGGAGTATCCCTTCTACGACGTGGAGTCCAAGGAGGAGATAGTGGGGGAGATGGAATCCAACATGGCCATGGCCTCCGCCTTCGCCCTGGCCGTCGGGTCGGTGGGCTTCGTCATAGGGGCACTGTTCGTGTCCACCGCCATGCTCATGGCCGTTGACGAGAGAAGGGGGGAGATCGCCATGATGCGGGCCATAGGCATAAGCGGGAAAACCATCTTCTCCATCTTCTTCCTGGAGGCCCTGATGATAATAATGATGGGCACCCTTCTGGGATTCGGCGTGGGCCACCTGTTCTACGGGTTCATGGCCGACTACATAATGAGGTCCGCCGGCATAGTCATAACAGGCTACATGGGCGGAACCGGAATGATGATCAAGTATACCGCCGCCGCCCTGGCCTTCGGCCTGCTCTCATCCTTCTACCCCGCGGCCAAGGCCTCAAGGACGCCTGCGGCAGCCACACTGAGGGAGGACGTTCTATGACACGGGAAGCGGCAGAGAAAAGCGTTTCGGACGGCTCGAACACGAAAAGGACGGCAGGGACACCCACCAGCCGGCCGGGCGGGGAGAGCGGAGGGGGGACGACACCACCCGTGCTGGAGGCGGTCGAGGTCACGAAGATATACAGGATGGGACCCACGGAGATAAGGGCGCTGGACTCCCTCAGCCTCTCCATATACAAGGGCGAACTGCTCACCGTGATGGGCCCCTCGGGAAGCGGCAAGACCACACTCCTCAACGTGCTGGGCTGCCTGGATGTGCCCGACTCCGGAAAGGTGCTGCTGGACGGGGAGGATGTCACCCGGCTGCCGGAGAAGGCGAGGACCAGGATAAGGCTCAGGAAGATAGGCTTCATATTCCAGCAGTTCTACCTCATACCCACCCTGACCGCCCTGGAGAACGTCATGCTCCCCATGCTGGAGGCCGGCCTCTCCAGGAAAAGGGCGGCGGAGAGGGGAAGGTCCCTCCTGGAGGAGGTGGGAATGGGGGACAGGGCGGACCACCGTCCCTCCCAGATGAGCGGGGGGGAACAGCAGCGGACGGCCATAGCACGGGCACTGGCCAACAATCCGGAGATAATCCTGGCCGACGAACCCACCGGCGAGCTGGACACCACCAACGCCGGGATGGTCATAGACCTCCTGAGGAGGCTCACGGCGGAGGAGGGGATAACCGTGGTGGTGGTCACCCACGACCCCCGGGTGGCTGAGAAGGGCACGAGAACCATAAACATGGTGGACGGAAGGGTGGTGTAGGGGGTACCTTCCATTTTTTCTCCCGGTTCTACATGCCCCCAAGGGTCTTTTTGACTCTCTTCATCTCTCTCCTGGTGATTTTATACAGTTTAGCCACGAGGCCATCTATTTCTTCCTCAATACTGCTTACGTCATTACCCTCTTTGGCGAGCTCGTGTGCTTCCTTGGAAAGTTCCGAGAGCCTCTTATGGGTATCGTTGTTCCTGTCGAACCTCGGAATCCTAATGGTGTCCTCTATTATCTTCGGCGTTCCAAAACTTTTTGTCCCGCCTGCTATTGAACGAAGCACCATATCGGTTATGCTGGAATTCATTATGGCACAGATGTAATGGGCCTCGTCTTCGCTGTCTGTTGGTATGAAGGCGAGAACATGTTCGGGAAGAACCAGTTTTTCCCCTATATATCCATCTGAGGACTTTGAACAACCTATGCTTTTCGTTTCCATTTGTTTTTTCCGGTGATTCGCAGTCATCTTCTCTGGTAGTGCCTCCGGTTTTTCTATGTTTTTTGAGGATGTCCATCTGTGTGCTGGTATTTCAATGCCTTATAGGCGGGCGGGAACTACCACCACTTACATATAGTGTATTGGTGATAGGACATGTTTCAATGCCTTATAGGCGGGCGGGAACTACCTCACATTCCAACAATACGTATTGTATGCGTTCAAGTTTCAATGCCTTATAGGCGGGCGGGAACTACAGGGTCAGAGGTGTTGCTATTGGCCCTGATGGCAGTTTCAATGCCTTATAGGCGGGCGGGAACTACCTGTCTCCTCTGGCGGACAAACAGGCCCGAGACTATCAGTTTCAATGCCTTATAGGCGGGCGGGAACTACTACCGATACCTCACTACCCTCCACTTCCACCTTGTGTTTCAATGCCTTATAGGCGGGCGGGAACTACGAGTGTGGGGGGGTGAAAAGGAGCATTCGTCCTGGGTTTCAATGCCTTATAGGCGGGCGGGAACTACAAATTACCACGAATGCGGCGGGCACGTGGTCGCAGTTTCAATGCCTTATAGGCGGGCGGGAACTACCTGGTAATGATGGTCCTTAAGATGGATGGAGAGAGTTTCAATGCCTTATAGGCGGGCGGGAACTACTGGGTATGATCGCCAGGTCCTTCTCCAGGGCTTCGTTTCAATGCCTTATAGGCGGGCGGGAACTACTCATAGAACGCTTTACTAACCTTCTCATAGACTCGTTTCAATGCCCTTATAGGCGGGCGGGAACTACCATCCGTTGCCGAGGTACTCGCCAACCAGACCCTG
>JAGHBH010000184.1 GCA_021161085.1 Thermoplasmata archaeon
ATTCTCGCCTGCGCTGCCGCAAAGGAGGCCGATGTCGAGAGGGTGAGGGAGGCCATGGATGAGGTTATGGCCAGCCTAAGTTGAGGGAAGGGGACCATGAGCCCGCCTGCCTGCCTTGAACATGATATTCTGGTGTTTCTCTCGCTGGAGAACGAGGAATTGGCGCTGGGGGAGGTCTCCGCCGTCGCCCAGGTGCTCGGACACCGCGGCTTTTTCCATCCGGAGACAGGAATCGTTCTTTTATCAAGGGGAAAAAGGGAGAGGGAAGACCCTCCGGGAGGATGTGAGAATCCAAGACCGGCGGCCGATGCTGCATCCGTACTGGCGTCCAGACTGGGGCTGGCCAGATATGTTCTGTCGCCGGTGTTCTGCTATTCCCATGCTCTGTTCTCCGACAGCGTGCCCTCCGAAGGCTTCGCCTCAGGTTCCGGGAGGACATTCGGGGAAGGGATGGAGAGTATTCTCTCGGACGCTGCTGAGAGGCTTGTTCCTTCAATTACGGGAAAAAGGTACAGGGTCACTGTCCAGGCGGCCAGGAGTTGGAAGGACGGGGCGTCCGTGGGGGTTTCCGTGGGTGTGTCCGGGGGAGACAGGGTAGGAGGGAGAGATATCCTCGGAGAGGTCTCCGGGTATATAAGGTCCGCTCTCGGCGAATTGCTGGCCCGTGATGGAAACGTGGACCTCCTGAGGCCGGAGAGGGAGGTGGTGGTCCTTCTCGGGAGGGAGACTATGTATATCGGCCTGCTGACCGGTACCGTTGACCGCCGGGGGTTGGAGGACAGGAAGGTGGAGAACAGACCGTTCTTCTCCCCCATATCCATACATCCCAAGTATGCCAGGGCGATGATCAACCTGTCCGGTGTGGGCGAGAGGGGGGTGGTTTACGATCCGCTATGCGGCACCGGGGGCATACTGATAGAGGCCGCCCTGATGGGGCTGGAGGCGGTGGGCAGCGACATACGTGAGGACATGGTTGTGGGGGCCAGGGAAAACGGAAAGCACTTCGGTCTGGAGATAAGGACCTTCCGGAGGGACATCCGCAGCCCCTCGGAGGAACCGGGGGAATACGACGCCCTCGTAACCGATCCCCCGTATGGCAGGTCAACGAGGATGTCGGGCACCCTGGAAGGCATACTCCGGGGGGTGTTTGCAGACGCCTCCGAACATCTGGTGCCCGGCGGAAGGGTTGTTGTCTGTGTCCCGGATCCGGAGGCCCCGATGAGGGCCCTGGACATGCTCCGGTCGCTTCTCTCGACACCCTGTTCCCCCCCTGCCGACCCCCATGTTTTCGAGATGAAGGAGTCCTACAGTATAAGGGTCCACGGAAGCCTCACAAGGCATGTGATGGTGTTCGAAAAAAAGTGACATCCGTCCCCCCTCCCTCCTAATAGTGCCAGCAAGTTCAGGACATCTCCAGCATCCTTTCCCGTTCGTACAGTTCCTTTTCCTTTTCCAGCAGCCGGAGTTCTATCTCGTCCGCCTCTTTCTTTCTGGCCATGACCTCTCCCTCGAGAGCCTGGAGTTGCTCCCATCTGGCTATCATGGCCTCCTCAGCCCTCTTTATCTCATCCATCAGTCTTCTTAAGGATGCCTCCTTGTTGCTGAGCTCGTTGTGGATGGATGTGAGTTCCTCCTCCCGGGCTGCCAGACGCTTCCTTGCGGCCGCCAGCTCGTTCTCCCTCCGGGTTAGGTCCTCCGATGCCTCCGCCAGACGTTTCTTCGTCCGCTCCAGTTCCTCTTCCACGGCCTCTATCCCGGCCTCCCTCTCCTTGAGGGCCTGGTCCAGTTCCTCTATCTCCTTCCTCCTCGCATCCAGTTCCTCGAACCGCTGCTCCAGAGATCTCTCCCTCTCCGCCAGGGACTCCTCCTTCCTCGCCAGCTTCTCCTCTTTCAGCACCACTTCCTGCTCCCTCTTGACCACCGCCTTCTCCCTGTCGCCCAGGATGCGGCCCCTCTCCTTTATGGCCTCGGACCTGGCCTCTATCTCCCTCTCCTTGAGGGAGAGGGCCCTCTCCTTCTCCTCCAGTTCCTCCCTCTCTCTCCGGGCGTTCTCTATGAGTTCCACGGCCTCGCTCTTCTCCCGCTCCAGTTCCTCCCGTTCCCGCTCCAATTCCTCTTTGAGTTGTGCGAGGGCTTCCTCCCTTGAAGAGAGGTCCTCCCGGAGGCTCTCCAAGTCGGCGCGCATGTTCTCCAGTTCCTCTCTGGAGGCTGCAATCTCTTCCTCCGCGGTTCTCAGAGCGTTTTCCCTCTCCTCTATCTCCCTGGCTTTCTCTTCAAGGGCGGTTTCTCTCTCCTGGATCTCGGAAAGCCTCTGCTCTACGGCCGCTTCCCTCTCCTCCATCTCCCTGATCTTGTCCTCCCACTCGGACTCCAGGGATAGAACATGCTCCGCCCGTTTCTGCAGGGTATTCTTTAGCTCCTCCAGGCGGGAGAACTCCTCGGAGAGTTCGTATTCCACCTCCCGCCGCACGCTCTCCTTCAGCCTCTCGTAATCCTCTATACCGACGGCGGCCTCCGCTTCTTCTTCGACCGTCGCCCCTCCCTCCGGGGCGGTCATGGAGCTCTCCATGGTAACATCGGCGTCCTCCTCACCGCCACCCCCTACCTCTTCCAGGTCAGCAGCGTACCCCTCCTCGGCGGGGGCTTCCGGCGTGCTCTCCACTTCCATCTCGCCCCCCCCGGCCTCCACCGGCTCGGTAGAGGGCCCCTCCACTTCCAGGGTGTCGGCCGGGCCGGTCTCCTCTACCGCGCCTCCTTCTACGGTCGTGTATGGTTGTACAGCCTCGCCCTCTTCCCGGGGAACGCCGGCGGGGGCCTCCTCTCCCTCCCCTTCTATCTCCACCTCTATGACCTGGGCGCCGGAGGCCGCGGTTTCAACGCTCTCTTCCGGCACCGGGGCTTCTTGGGCGGGTTCCTGGGCAGGTTCTTTTCTCTCCCAGTTCTCCTCCGCCGGGGCGGAAGGCTCTTTCTTCTCCTCCTTCTTGTGGAAGAGCCCTCCGAACAGTCCTCTCTTCCTGGCCATGGTTTTCCTTCCCTTTAAAGACGGCTCTCCTATGCCTCTTCTCCCGCTATTAATGCCCTTCCTCGTATTATACCTTTTTCCTATCTAATCTTTCTATCTAACCTGGACCCTCCCCCTCCACCCTCAACTCCCTTCCACCCTTCCTGCCTTGTCCTGTCGGCCTTCATCTGCCTTGTCTGACGATTGGAGGCGTCCGGCGGTGAAAACAACCCGAATATTGGGAAAGTTTTAAATAATAGTTATTCCATAACCACAAGTGTCCGACGTTTGGTCGGACAGAAAGGTATGATATCATGGCCGAGACAGAGCGGGTCACCATCCGCCTCCCGAAGGATATCGTCGAAAAACTCGAACTCCTGGTCCAGGAGAAAAAGTACGAGACCAAATCCGATGTCATCCGGGCCGCCATAGACCAGTTTCTCAAGAAAGAGATAAAACCCCCCAATGTGGAACGTCTGACCGTGGAGGTCCCCAAGGGAAACCTCACCAAACTCCAGGAACTCGTGGAAGCCGGCGACTCGGTCTCCATAGACGACGCGGTCAGGGAGGCCATAAGGGAATACACCAGGATGCGCATCCAGAAGATGATCCAGGAATACGAAGAGCTCAAGAAGATAAGGATGCTGGAATCCTCTTCCAAGGGGGGCGGAGAATGATCTTCCACCGCACTGGCACTGCCAGATCCCCCTTCCCACCATCCGCACCATCATCCCTCCTACCGCTCCTCCCCTCCAACCTCACTCTCGCGACCGGACCGCAAACGCCTTGACCGTAACGGCCCGGTATAAACCGCTCAGCCGCAGAAGGGATGGGATGCACACGAGAACAACCGCACGGACTAGCCCGAAAAGGGAGGGACCGCCATGTTCAATACCATTATGTCACAGATAGAGCCAGCCACGGGAAGAACGGAAACGGACATGCTGAACACCATAGTCGTGGGATGCGGGGGAGGCGGAAACAACAGCCTCACCAGGCTCCACAACATAGGCCTCGGCAATACCAGAACCATAGCGGTCAACACCGACATGCAGCATCTCTACACCATAGACGCCGACGAAAAGATACTCATAGGGGATCAGCTGACCAGGGGACACGGGGCCGGGGGCGACCCCCAGCTGGGCAGGCTGTGCGCACAGGAAAGCCTCCACAAGATAAGACCCGTGGTGGGCAACTCCAAGCTCACCTTCATCACCGCCGGAATGGGAGGCGGCACGGGTACGGGGAGCGCACCGGTCATCGCCAGGGCGGCGAAGGACAGCGGCTCCCTGGTCGTGGCAATAGTCACCATGCCCTTCTCGTACGAGGGCAGCAGAAGGAGGAAGAACGCCGAGGAGGGACTCAGGGAACTCTCCGAGATAGCGGACAGCGTGATAGTGTTGGAGAACGACAAACTCCTCAAGCTGGTCCCGCAGCTCCCCCTTAACCTGGCCTTCGGGTTCATGGACCACCTCGTGGCCACCATAATAAAGGAGATGGTGGACGCCATCACCCGGCCGTCTCTCATTAACATAGACTTCGCGGACATAAAGACCATCCTGGGCCAGGGCGGGGTATCCACCATACTCTGCGGTGAGGGACCGCCCACCCAGCCGGAGGCCATAGTCAGGGACACCCTGAGGAACAGCCTCCTGGACATAGACCCCGGAGGCGCAACGGGAGCCCTCATCCATCTCACATGCGGCTCGGACCTCCCCCTGGAGGCGATAAACACCATAGTGAAGGGAATAACGGACAACCTCTCGCCGGACGCAAATGTCATATTCGGCGTCCGACAGGATGAGGAGGACGACACGGTCAAGATACTGGTGGTGCTCACTGGTGTGAACGATGGGAACAGGAGGGACTCCCCACCCGCCGGGAGGATGATGGCAAGGCAGCGTACGGCGGAGACCATACGGCTGGAACGAAGGAAGAGAATGGCAGCCGCGTATATGTGACCCCCGGAGGAAAACGGATGACGGACGACATATATTCCATGAACAAGATGCTCCAGAGACTGAAGAGAGAGAGCTACACCCCCAACCTCCCCCACAGGGACCTCAGGCCCAGGAGTACCTCCTTTGCCAAGAGCCTCATAGAGAGCGTGGTCCAACGGGCCGAACGGGAAGGAGAAAAGCTGGAAATCCCTCTTGAAAACGAATCCGTACCACCTCCTCCGCCGCAGAAAAAGACCAGTGTCCTCCCCCCAAAGGGGGCCAAGAGAACGCCGCACGGAATAATACCCCCCTCCGGCATATTTGGAGCCATAAGCATAATCCAGGATATGAGCGACGAGGAGTTTCTCCTGTTCTACATAGAAGCCTCCAGAGAATATGAGGAGCGAACCGCCAGAAGAGGATGGACGCAGCGGGTGGTGGATGACATAATGAGCTTTCGCTCCGGTTCGCCGGAAGACACCGCCGTAACACCCTCCATTATCGGGGAGGAGACACCCGCAAGGTCCCCGCCCGGCGCGTCAACCACATCAACCCCCATGGGGGAGAGCGAAACGTTCCCGGGGGTGGTCATAGAACCCATCCCGGAGGAGATATAGGGCAAGATACGGGGCAATCAAGATATTAAAAACTGGAAAAGGGTTGGAGGGGAAGGGGGAGTGGGCTGGACACATGCCGGTCTCAGCCGAACAACGCGCCCAGTCCAGCGGCCGCTTCTTCCTCGCTGACCTCTTCCTCTTCCTTCTCTTCCTCTTTCTTGGCGGTCTCGGCCGCTGGGGTCTCGCCGCCGCCTGCGGGCGCTGCCGGAGCAGGGCCTGCTGCAGGAACGGCCACGGCCTTGGAGATGGCGTCCTCTATGTCAACACCATCCAGGGCCGCCACGAGGGCCTTCACACGGGCCATATCGGGCTCCACTCCCGCAGCCTTGAGGACGTTGGCGACGCCGTCTTCGGTTATCTCTTTCCCAGCAGCGTGGAGGACCAGCGCGCTGTACACATACTCCATGGTTCCATACCTCCTTTGGATCTTACCCGAAGAGCGCTCCGAGGCCTGCAGCGGCCTCCTCCTCGGTCACTTCCTCTTTCTCTTCTTCCTCTTTCTCGGCCTCTCCACCTCCAGCACCTTCATCCCCTCCCGCAGAGGGAGGCGGCTGCTGTGAGGGGGGCGGGCCTTGAGCGTTCAACAGACCTGTGAGCTCCTCATCCAGGGCTCCTTCCGAGCCCGAGAGCGCGGACGCCAGGGACAGCATCTGGCCGTATGCCTTGGAGATTATCAACTCGGCGGTCTCCCTGTTCACCACGCCGGCATTGACCGCCAGGTTCAGCGCCTCCATGTGCGCCTTGGAGAGGAGCGGTCTGATGGTGAGGGATGTGGCGTATCCGAGATGCATGGCTATGTTGAAGGCTCCCACCGCCGCACCCTGGACTGACGAGACGTATTCCTGCGGGTCCACGGCCAGGACGTCTTCCTTGAAGAGTATGCCCTTTTCGAAGGCCCCCTTGAGCTTCAGCCCCACGGTGAGGGGGTATATCTCCAGCCTGGTGAGGGCTCCGGCTATATCTCTGGGTATCCTCTCCCCGGCCTTGACCAGCAGTTTGTCCTTCTTTATGACCACCTTCCCCCCTTCTATGGCCGCCGGGATGCCGACCCTCTGGAGTTCGCCCACTATGGGCCCCGGTTTGAAGGGTGTCTCCCCGGCCTTGATCATGATATCCTCGGGGGCGACCTCTCCCCCCTTGGCCGGCGCCTTGGACTCGCTGGCCTTGAGCTCCTGGTATATCTTGAAGGGGTTCTTGTGGGAGAACAGGAGGCCGGATTGGGACGTGCCGATGAGATCCATCAGGCTGTCCACGCCGGGTTTCTGCTTCGCCGCCTCCGTGAGGGCAAGGCGTATGAGGTTGTTCTTGGACACCACGATGGGCGACTCTTTCCTCAGCTTTCTTCTCATATCCTGGAGCTGGGGGGCGGGAATGCCGTCCACTGCCACCAGTCCCACCACGGGGCTCTCTATTATCCTCTGGGTGAGTTCGGCCACCTTTTCCTTCTTCCAGGCTGCCACGTGCGCCATCTCTCTCACCTCACATCACTTTCACCGCTGGCCCCATGGTGGTCTTCACGTAGACCGAGGCTATGTTCATCTTTCCCCTTTCCAGTCTGCTGGCTATACGGTTTATCACGGCCTCTATGTTGGCCGCTATCTCTTCCGGCGGCATGGAGACCGTACCCACGGGAACGTGGAACGTGGTCCTCTCCTTGGAACGCACCCTCACCGTGTTCCTCAGGTTGCTGATTATCCCCCTGGGATCCGCACCCGGCGGGATGGGGCGGGGCATCTTTCCCCTGGGACCGAGGAATATTCCCATCTTCTTACCGATGGTGGGCATCAGGGGGGCCTCCGCGACGAAGAAATCATAGGCGTTGGCGATCTTCCGCCCCTGCCGCTTGTTCTCCGCCAGGTCATCCAGCTCCTCCTCACGAATTATGAGGTCGGCGGCGTTCTTGGCCTTCAACGCCATCTCCTCGCCGCATATCACCGCCACCTTGACCTCCTTGCCCCTGCCGTGGGGGAGCAGGATCTCCTCCGTTATCCTGTTCTTCGGGATGGAGAAATCGACATCCCTGAGATTCACGGCTATGTCCACGCTCTCCACAAAGTTCCTTTTCGGCGCGGACTCTATCGCCTTCTTGACCGCTTCTACTACTTCCTCATGGGCCAATGGTCATACCTCCTGTAGTACAGCGAGAGCACCACACCCCCAATCCCACCACAGACGGGTAGAGGAGGGGCATAGGGCTCTCTCCTACAGTGGAGGAGCAGCCTATAGAGGAGTTGTTTATAAAGTTTACCCATGGCCCTAAGGCAAACAC
>JAGHBH010000035.1 GCA_021161085.1 Thermoplasmata archaeon
CCCCTTCGCCGACCATCGACCCCAACATAATCCCCCACCCCGCCGCTATTCTCCCACATAGGAGAGGAACTTGTGGAGAGGCATCCCCTCTTTCCATCTCATCACCAGGTTTCCGCCCTTCGTCCGGGGGAGACGGGGGAGGCGGCGGTATATGAATCTCGCCTTTCCCCTAACCTCACCGATATCCAGGGTGAACACGCGCCAGGAATCGCCGCCCCTGACGCCCTTCAGCCGGAAGGCATACAAAGGAACCACACCAGCCCGGCTGCACTCCTCGGCCAGGGCTTCCGCCTGTTCCGACAGCCTGGGCTTGTCAGAGAAATGGAGAACAGGGTTCACGGATGCCTTGACCTCTATGGGGAAGGAAAAATCGTCCCGGACGGCAACGAGATCAACACCGAAGGAGCCCGCGGCCCGTATGACTATGAAGGGCCTGCCCACGATGGCCATGTATCCCTCCCTCTCCTCCGGAGGCGAGGTTCTGGTCACCCTCTTTATCACCACCGTATCCCCGGACAGAATGGCCTTCAGCTCCCGCTCGTAACTGCTTCCCGCCATGCATCCTGAATGCCGTCGGAGGGTTTAACTGTTATCCCCCCCACCCTCCATGCAACCTGTCTTTCTCCGGTCCCGAAAACTCCATAACGTCCCGGGACATACACCCCCATGAGATGACAGCGATAGCCGGATACGGGCCAGAGGGGGAGGGGGACGACGGTTTCAGGGATGCCAGGGTCCCCACCTGTGTCAACGCATTCGACAACATAGTCAAAGGAGGGCTGCCCACCGGCTCGCTGGTACTTCTCCTCGGGGAGGTTGGGGCCGGACATCTGGAGTTCGCGTACACCAGCGCCGCTAGACTCTCGCTGGCCAAGAAGGACCGCAGGGTCAGGGAGAGATATGTGAAGGAATCCTTCGGCCACCCTATCGTGATACCGCCCAAAACACTCTACATCAGCATCACCCGATCCAGGGAGGACGTCCTGAGGGAGGTAAGGCTCTCCTTCGACCGCCCCTACTACGAGGCCTTCAAAAGCAACCTCGTTTTCAAGGACCTCTCCTCCATATATTTCAAGCACACACCGGTGCCCTCCTCATGGGTCACCGATACACCAGTACCCTTTCTCTCCTCGGACGACGGCACCTCTCTCGTGGAGAGCCTGGTAGCCGCCCTGGAAGCGGATGCACCCCAGAATCTGGTGATAATAGACTCCCTCACCGACCTGTTCATATCCAGCATGATGGACGAGAAGGATCTGCTGTTCGTCCTCAAAGGCCTGCAGCGGGCATCAAAGAAATGGGAGTCCCTGGTCTACCTGCTTCTCACCACGGAGGTGCTGGATCCGGCCAGGGAGCGGATGATAGCGGACCTGGCCGACGGCGTGCTGGTCTTCGGATGGCAGCGGACGACGAGGCAAACCAGGATGAGGAGGTATATGTACGTCTCCAAGTTCATGGGTGTGCTGCCTCATCTGGACCAGCAGCGGGTTTCCAGGTTCTTCACGGAGATAAGGCACAACACCGGCTTCGTGGTGGCCAACACCGAGAGGATATGATGCAACGGATGGAGAACAGAGGATGGTGGTGACACATGGAAAGGGTCGAGACAGGCATACCCGGATTGGACGAGATGCTGGGAGGCGGCATACCGAAAAATCACACCGTGGTCGTGATGGGCTCCTTCGGAACGGGAAAGACCACCTTCGGCCTCCAGTTCCTCTGGCACGGACTCCAGAAGGGGGAGAAGGGCATCTTCCTGAGCCTGGAGGAGGACGAGAACGCCGTCTTGGAGACCGCCGCCTCCTTCGGATGGGACCTCGGGAAGTACATAGACAGCGGGATGCTGGTGGTGGTCAAGCTGGAGCCGGCCGACGCGAAGAGCACCGTCACCAAGATAAAGAGCGATCTCCCAGGGTTCATAAAACACATGGGGGCCTCCCGGCTGGTCCTGGACTCCGTCTCCCTGCTGACCATGCTGTTCCAGCGCGAAGAGGAGAAGAGGGACACGCTGTTCCATCTGGCCAAGCTGGTTAAGGACAGCGGAGCCACCGCCCTGTTCACCGCGGAGGTGAAGGGAGAGGCACCCCACGTATCCAGGGACGGACTGGCAGAATACACGGCGGACGGGGTGATACTGCTCAGATACCAGGAGGTCGGTTCGGATGTCCATCTCCTCCTGAGGGTCGTCAAGATGAGAAGAACGGCCCACATAAGAAGGGCGAAACCGTACACCATAGGGGCCAACGGAATAACGGTTCACGTGGAGGCGGAGGCATACTAGGAGTACCCATCAAAAGGCAGGGAGTCATCCCGCTTTCTTATCCTTTATCTCCTCCTCTATCACCTTGGCCAGCCTCTCTATTCCAACCATTATCTGTTCGTCCGTGGGATAGCTGAAGTTTATCCTCATGCTACGCTCCCCGCCTTCGTAGGCGTAGAACGCCTTGCCTACGACATAGGCCACCTTGTTCTCCACGGCCTTGGGGAACATCTCCACGGTGTTGCATCCCTCGGGGAGGGTGGTCCAGAGGAACATGCCGCCCTCCGGCCGGGTCCATTCGACGCCATCGGGCATGAACTCGTCCATTGCCTTCAGCATGATGTTCCTCTTTCCGCCGTAGAGGGTCTTTATCTTACGCATGTGGGCATCCAGGTATCCGCCCGAGATGTATTCGGCGGCTATGTACTGGGTGAAGGTGGTGGAGCACAGGTCCGTGGACTGCTTCGCTATGACCAGTTTCCGTGTTATCTCCGGGGGCGCCACCACCGTGGCTATCCTGAACCCGGGCACCAGGGTCTTCGACAGTGTCCCCAGATATATGACCCTGGGGTCATCCGGGTCGTCGTAGTATTTGATGGGCTTGAGAGGCTCCCCCTCGTACCGAAGCCTCCCATAGGGGTTGTCCTCCACCAGCACCGTATCATACTCGTGGACAAGGTCTATCAGTCTCTTCCTCCTGTCCGTGGGAAGGGTGGTCCCCGTGGGGTTCTGGAAGGTTGGGATGACGTAGACCATCTTCGGCTTGCGTCCCTCCCTCCTCATCTTCTCCAGCCGCTCCTCCAGGAGGTCCACACGCATGCCGTCGTTGTCAAGGGGAACGGCGACGAACCTGGCCTGGAAAGCACGGAAGGCCGCCAGACCCCCCAGATAGGTGGGGTCGCCCACCACCACCTCGTCCCCGGGGTTGAGGAATATCTTCGAGAGAAGATCGAGGCCCTGCTGCGAGCCGCCGACTATGGTTATCTCGTCCGGCGTGCATGGGATGTCGTGGGCGTTGTAGTTCTCGGCAAAGGCCTCTCTTAGGGATGTGAGCCCCTCTGTGGTCCCGTACTGCAGGGCCTTCTCCCCATATCTATCCAGAACCTTCTGGGTCAACTCCTTTATTATGCCCAGGGGAAAAGCCAGCGGGTTCGGCAGGCCGCCGGCAAAAGATATTATGTCAGGCCGCTGGGTCAGTTTCAGCAGTTCCCGGATCTCCGAAGCCCGCATTCCGCTGGCCCTATCGGAATACAGGTCATCAAACACAGGCTTCATCTTCTACACCCGGACGACCATACCATCCGGTTATATAATACTTATCCGGCCCATCACCCCCCACCTCCCCTCAGAGGGCGCCGTGTCTCCTCCACAGCACCAGTGCTGCCAGGGCTATGACAAGAGGCACCGCCAGGAGAGACAGGGGTATGCCCTCACCCGCCTGTCCCCCGTAGAACACGGTCTCCTCCTCCACCACGAAGGTCCTGGAGGTCTCGGGACCGTAGTTGGTCCCATCGAAGGCCCTGGCCCACACGGTGTGGGTGCCCTTGAGCCCCTCCGTGGGTATCACCGCCGTCCAGCTTTCACTTCCCTGGGCCACCTGCCATTCGCCGTCGTCCAAGCGATATTCCACGGATACCAGCGTGCCCTGCATGTCGAAGGCATCTCCCCGGAAGGTCAGGGGTCCGCTTTCCGGCCCGACAGCGATGGAGGGCGGGGGGTTGGTGAACACCACGGTGGGGGGAGTGTCGTCCACGTTCTGCTGGGCCGCGAACAGGAGCAGGAATTCATCCCAGTATTTTTCCCTGGCGAACCGGGTCTGGGAGAAACGGTCGTCATACACGGTCTGGGTTCCGCTGGGAAAATAGACGGTCAGACCGTGGTACCGGAATTTCGCGTCGTTGGTCTTGGCCCTGACTATGCTCTCCAGCACCTTGGATTTGGCGTTGGCCGCCGCAGAATGGAGGAAGTTGAGGGTCGGATCCTGCTGCACCCTGTCGGCGAAGTCCACTATGTCGTACATGCAGTACCGGGTGAAATCGAAGGGGCCGACGTTCACCATGTCATAGCTGGCCGTCCTGCTTCTGATATAGTCCAGATGGGAGTAATAGACCGACGGGGGGGATCTGACGCTTCCCAGGGCCATGGCCATTCCGAACTCGTTTATGGCCTCCGCCGCATATTCGAACTTCCTCATATCGAAGGCCGCCATGCTGACTGAAGGGCTGTCCTGGGGGTCGTCCTCCCTGTCCGTGTACGACTCTATATAGACGTCCACCAGCAGTTTTGCCAGCGCCTCCGGTGTCATGGACGGGTCCTCCGCCAGGGGGGAGAGGAGTTCGTAGTAGGGCCATCCGTCCCCGGGCTCCGTGAATCCAGAGGCAACGGCGTAGTCCACATAGTCCTTTATCTGGTAGAGAACGGCGGTCTGGGCCATGAGGCAGGCGTCGAACCCGATGACGTCTATCCGCCTTCCGGTTTCCTCCACTATCCTTTCCAAAGCGGTGGAGAGTTCGCTCATGTTCAACGCGTCCCCCTTCTCCCCGCTGCTGTCGTCCCAGCAGACCCCCCAGAAGGCCCCTCCGTGGTCCCAGAGGTCGAGGAAGTAGTGCTCCGCCGGAAACTCCTCCATGGCCCAGATGGTGAAGTTGGCCAGGGTCTCAGGGTCTCCCATATTCCTCTCTATCTCTTCGGTGGTATCCCATGCGTTGACACCCTCCTCGTATTCCGCCAGGTTCTCGGTGTCGTTGTCCTGCTGGACCAGGAAACGGCGGGTGCCTGTCCAGTCACCGTTGGAGGTGTCGTATTCGGGAACCCTATCCATCATCACCACTATGTTGACCATGTCCGTGGACCCCACCTGCTCCATCTCGTTAAAATCCTCTATCCCCGCCCCTTCAAGGTTGTTGTCGGCATCCAGGTACACTATGAAGGTCCAGGAGGCCAGGTCATTCCCGTCCTCCGTCTCCCCTCCGGCCGCCGGCTCGCCAAACGGCAGCGCAGGTGCTATCATCAGGAACATCGTGAATATCACTAGCAAGCGCATTTTATACATCCTATCACGCTCCAGGGGAAATAGCAGTAAGATTATCTCATATAGATTTTATGGTAGAATGGTTTATGATGATAGCATAGAGGATCCACCACCCCTATCTCTTATCCCACCTTTATGTCTGACGATAGTTATACGGATACGCCCTCATTCTGGCCTATGACAGAAAAGCGGCAGACACCGCCCCCTTTTTCCTGTGGAAAATGCCTCCGCCCCCCTTGCATCGTCCGAGCGTGAGAAGGACGAAATATTTATATACCATATGTGCCATATCTCTACCATCCGACGTTTTGTCGGACAGCGTGTTGGGATGCACTCGCTCACACCGCCAAAAACGAACGCACGGAGGCTCGCCAGATGTACCTCAAGGAACTGCACATCGAGAATTTCAAGTCATTCGGAAGGAAAGTGAAAATACCTTTTTACCCGGGCTTCACCGGAATCACGGGCCCCAACGGAAGCGGAAAATCCAACATATCCGACGCCATACTCTTCGTCCTCGGACCCAAGAGTTCAAAGGTGCTCAGGGCGGGAAAGCTGAGCGAACTCATCTTCAATGGCGGGAAGACCGGCCGGCCTGCAAAGGAGTGCAAGGTCACCCTGGTGTTCGACAACACCGACAGGATGATACCCGTGGACTCCGACGAGGTACGGCTCACCAGGGTGGTGAGGAGATCCAACAGCGCCTCCAGCGATGCGAACTCCTACTTTTACATCAACGGCAGAAAGGCCTCCCTCTCAGAGTTCGACGTGCTCCTGGCCAAGGCCAGAATCTCCGCCGACGGATACAACTTCGTCCAGCAGGGAGATATCAACAGGATAGCCAAGATGGGGGGCGTGGAGAGACGCCGCATACTGGATGACATAAGCGGCATCTCCAGGTTCGACGAGGACATAGCCAAGGCTGAGAAAAAGAAGAAGGCGGCGGAGGACAACCTGGACCGGCTCTCCATTCTCATGGACGAGATAGCCGGGAGGGTGAAGGACCTGGAGGGGGAGAGGGTGGAGGCCGTCAAGTACATGGAACTGAAGGAGAGGGAACGCCGGGGCGAGGCGAAGATGGCCTACAAGAGGATGAAGGCCCTGGAGAAGGAGATGGAAGCCCTTCAGGAGAACCTTGCGGGGTTCGAGGAGGAGAAGCGGCGGATGGAGGAGGAGAGGGAGAGGCTGGCAGGGGAGATAGAGGAACTGAAGGTCAAGATAGATGAGCTGGACAGGGAAATGGCATCACGGGGAGGGGACGAGGCGAAGGAGCTGAGGGAAAGACTGGACACGCTCAGGGTGGAGAAGGCAAGAGCGTCTGACAGGATGGATGACGCAAAGGTGGAGAGGCGGGAACTCATCTCCAGGAAAAAAGAACTGGAAAGGGAGAAGAAGGAACTCTCCAAAGAGATAGAGAAGATGCAGGAGGAGACCGCCTCGCTGGAGAGGGAGAGGACGGAGGTGGCCGGAAGGCTGGAAAAGATAAGGGAGGAGATAGCCTCGCTGGAGAAGGCCGCGTCTGAGGCGGACGGCAGGGTGGAGGCCCTGAAAAAGGAAGAGGAGACGCTGCTAACTTCGCTGGAAGATGTCGCCGAGGAGAAGAAGGCCGCCGCCCTGGAAATAGAAAGGTACAGGATAGAGGAGGAGGGGAAGAGGAGGGAGCTGGAATCGTTGGAAGAGAAGGAAAAGGAATTGGAGGCGGAGCTCAAGGACGTTGAGTGGGAGATGGGCGAACTGAAGAAGGAGAAAAAGAGTCGGGGGGACCCGAAAAAGCTGAGGGAGCTGTTCTACGCCAAGAAACAGGAGGAGAGCAGGCTCTCCTCGGAGAGCACTGAACTGGAGGAGAGGGTCAAGAGGCTGGAGAGGGAATACGAGAGGGCCAAGGCCAAATCCGAGATGGCGAAGAACGCTTCCCTGGGATACACGCCCGCAGAGATGGCCATCCTGGAGGCCAGGGACAGGGGGATTATAAAGGGCATAAGGGGGACGGTGGCTGAGCTCATCAACGTCAGGGACGACAGCGTCAAGACCGCTCTCTCCGTGGCCGCGGGCAACAGGCTGAACGCCATCGTGGTGGAGGACGATGGGGTGGCCGAGGAGGCGATAAAACATCTCAAGAAGACCAAGAGCGGCAGGGCCACCTTCCTCCCTCTGAACAAGATGCTGCCTGGCCGCCCCAGGGGAAAGGCCGTCCTGGCGTCCCGGGATGAAGAGGCCTTGGGATTCGCCCGGGATCTCATAGAGTATGACGAGGAGATAGCGGCTGCGGTGTGGTACGTCTTCGGGGACACCGTGGTGGTCAGGAATCTCAAGACCGCAAGGCGGCTCATGGGGGGCGTCAGGCTGGTCACCCTGGATGGGGAGCTGGTCGAGGCGAGCGGCGCCATGATAGGGGGAGGTGTGGGCAAGGTATCTTCCTTCTCCGTCTCCAAGGGCGAATTGGAGCGGTTGGGGGAGGAATTGAGGGCGGCGAGGGCCGCTGCCGACACCACCATGGAGATGCTCAGAAAGGTCAGGGAGGAGCTGAGGGAGATAGAGGGGCAGCTGAGGGAGGCGGGGGATGCCGACGGCCAGATATCTGCCAGGATGGAGGCACTTAAGGCCAGGAAGAAGGCTCTCTCGAGCGAACTGGCCGGTGTCAGGAAGAACATTGAAGTTCTCAAGAAGGCCATAGAAGACGCGGTCCGCTCCCGTGAGGACGCGGAGAGGGGGCTTGCCGGGGTGGAAGCCAGGGAAGGCAAGCTGAAGAAGATGCTCTCCTCCCTGAGGGAGAAGATCGCAGCCGCCACTCCCAGGGAACTGGGTGAGAGGCTGGCCAGCCTCCGGGGGTCCGAGCGGGAGGAGCAGGGAGAGTACGAGAGGCTGAGCAGGGAGATGGAGAAGAGGGCTCCCTCGCTGGCCGTGGCCGTCCGAAGGATGGAGGAGCTGGACGGCCTCTTGGAGGACATCGCCCGGCGGATAGATGAGACAAAGGAGATTGAGCGTTCCTCGGCCCGGACGCTGGAAAAGCTGGAGGTGGAGTTCCGGGCCGTCACCGACATGCTCTCCAAGATGGATGCCGAGATGGAGGCGCTGAACACCGAGAAAGAGAGGCTGATGAAGAAGATGGGTGACCTGGAGAGGGAGAGGGAGAAGATAACGGTAAAGCTGGAAAACAGGGAGGATTTCAACCTCAGCCTCACCTCGAAGCTGGCCGGGCTCCGGGAGCAGTATGAAGCCCTGCGGTCGGAGTTCGAAGGCTACGGGATAGAGGTGGAGGAACCCCTCCCATCCTTCGATAGGCTCAAGAAAGAGGTTGAGGAGGCGAAGAGGGAGCTGGAGTCCCTTGGGGCGGTCAACCTCAAGGCCGTGGAGGAATACGAGAGGCAGAAGGAGAGATACGACCGGCTGGCCGA
>JAGHBH010000043.1 GCA_021161085.1 Thermoplasmata archaeon
CTCCCGGCCCTCCCCATCGTGAAAGCAGCCAGCATGGCGGCCGTGCTGCCCTTGCCGTTCGTTCCGGCCAGATGGAACAGAGCCTCCCTGGAGAGCCCCAGCCTGTCCACCAGGGCCTCCATCCTACCCAGACCCAGGTCCACGTGGAACATGCCCCGGGACTCCAGCACGGCCACGGGATCGGAAAAACCCCGGGAAACCCTATCGCCGTCATCCGCCATGCTCCAACCCCCGGGCCTTACCATATCCTCTCCCACGCCCGACGGGCGCGAAGAACGGCGGTCAGATGCCCGGCCAGGGCGAACCATATCATCATGGCCTCCACGGGAGAGAGAGCGAAAAACCTCCCGATTCCGAAAAAGGCCAGGAGCCCCTGGAGAATGGGCACGACTATCAGGAACACCATCCTATCCGCCCGGCCCAGAAGCCCACCGTAATCCCTACCTACCCCCACCGCCTGGGCCTGGGTACCCACATAACTGGTCAGGAAGACCCCGGTCAGAGCGAGAACACCCAGCCAGTCCCTACACCATGGCCCGAGCGTCAGACCGGCGAGGATGGCGATGTCCGCATACCTGTCCACCAGATGATCGAGGAAGTCTCCCCTCCTGGAGGCCCGGGCCTTCCGCCTCGCCACCTCGCCGTCCACCGCATCCAGAAGCCCGTTCAAGAGCACGAACAGGCCGCCTAGGACCATCGCCCCCCATGATCCCTCATAGAACAGGAGGCCGGCGGCAAAAGCGAATATCAAGGAGAGCATGGTCAGGGTGTTGGGCTCAAAGGAGGAGAACAGATCAACCAGGGGGGAGAGAAACCTCTCGGCCTCCTCCCTGTAGGAGTTCAATACCAGCCCATCACCTCCTCCATCCAGTCCACACCGCCGGGCTCATAGGGGGCCAGCGGCTCCCCTCCCCGGGCCCACTCCACGAGTTCCACCACCACGGCCGCTAGCTCCTCCAAACCGTATTTGGACGAGTCTATCTCGCACACCGTGAGACCGGCCTCCACGGCCTCCACGAGACAGACGCCAACCGCCTCGGCCTCCATGTTCTCCCTCACCTTTTCCTCCGAATATCCCCTGGCCTTCAGCCTCTCACCTATCAGCGAGGGGGGGGAACGGAGCACCACTGCCATATCCACAGGCAAAAGGTGGGAGAGATGCCCCTCTATGAAAACGGGGTCGCCCAGACCCGCCGTCCTGCCGAACATCATGGCAGCCAGGGAGTTGATGTCCACCTCCAGTTCATCACCCTCCCCCTGGATGGCCGTACCCGTCTCCAAGGCCAACTCCCTTACCGAGAGGACGGTGTAACCCCTCTCCCTCAACACACGGGCCAGAGAGGATTTTCCGGTGCCGGGCGTACCCGTGATGGCAACATCCATGGGGCACAAAAAACACCGGGAGGATAAAAAGGTATTCTGACCCCGCTCCCGCTCCTGCGGGCCGAGGCGACAGCCGAGGCAAGTGGGAGCACCACTCACCCACAGCATATATGGTGCTCCCGCGGGGATTTGATTTGGAGAGAACACTTCGTGTTCCTCCGCTCAACTCCCCACGGGCGGTTAATAGAAGCGATTGGGTAATATATGCTCCCGCGGGGATTTGAACCCCGGTCGCGGGCTCGAGAGGCCCGCATGATTGGCCGCTACACTACGGGAGCATTTTGTCGGAGACAAAATGCGAATAGGGGGAGCCTGTTCCCCCGTAGGAGGAGGAGCTGCGAATAGGGGGAGCCTGTTCCCCCGTAGGAGCAGGAGCTGCGAATAGGGGGAGCCTGTTCCCCCGTAGGAGCACTTGCGTATATTACAGAGAGTGGTTACGAGTGGGAGGAGGCGGATATTTCGTGGTGTTTAATAACGTTTATGGTCCCGGATGGCGGTTGTAGTATCCTGAATTTATTTTACACTTCAAGTAACCACCCCGTGTATTCAAAGATTTTTTCTGGTGGGAGTTTTCTCCGGAATGCTTCTTCCGTTGTTTCTGCGTTCTCGAAATCCATCACCCAAAGTACACATCCCCTTAAGACTACCCTGTTAAAGTATTTTGGGATACTACAGGATACGAATACTACAGGATACTACATCTTTATATCTTCTCTATATCTCCGCTCAATATCTCCGCTCAACTCCCCTAACAACTCTCCCCAATACTCACACCGTAAATCTCCCATCGTCCTTCTTTCCCGGCAGACCCTTTATCCTCCCCTCAAGCCACCCTATGCCCTCCACCTCCCAGACGTCAAAATGTGGTACATACGGTTTTATGTCCAACAGGGGAGAACCGTCCAGCATATCCACACCCCCCACATGAAGGACGGACTCCTCCCTTTCGAGCAGTCTTACCACAGATATCCCTATGGGATTCGGTCTCCTCGGCGCTCTCGTGGCGAACACACCCCTGATCTCTTCATCCAGATATGGCCTCACCTCCGCATTCCATCCCTCGGACCTATGGAAATGATAGACCAGGATGATATGGGAGAACCCCTCAAGGTCCTTCAAACCGGGCACATAGGGAGGAAATACCTCCACCCAGCCCCTGATACCCCCTGAAACAGCCGACTGGATGGGCGAACCCTTCTGGTTCTTCAGAGGGGTGTGTATCACCCCTATGGGCCTGTAAATGATATCTTCCGGCGGCATTTTCAAACACTCCCGTCATTCCCGTTAATCTCCACCCTCTATTTATCTTCCCCCCCTCC
>JAGHBH010000106.1 GCA_021161085.1 Thermoplasmata archaeon
CCTCTGGGAGAGCGTCTTGAGAGGACGGCCGCTCCTGTGCCTTGCCGGAGGAATGCCCGAGGTCTGGTTGTCGAAATAGGTGGTCACGTGGTACTGGAGGAGCTCCCACAGGTCCTCCACTATCAGCTGTGGAGCCCCGGTATCCCTGTTCTCCCTCAGCCTCTGGTTTATCCTCAGCACGTCCACCAGCTTGTGGGTCAAGTCGTCCTCGCTCCTCTCCCCCGTCTGGAGGGTGATGGAAGGACGGACCGTGACCGGGGGCACCGGCAGCACGGTGAGCACCATCCACTCCGGCCTTGCGGTCTTGGGGTTCAACCCCAACAGAGGAAGATGCTCGTCCGGCACCTTCTCCAGGCGCTCCCTGACCGCCCTGGGGGTCAGCTTGTGCCCCTCCTCACGGAAGGTCGTGGGCTTGTCCAGGGTTATCCTTATCTGCTCGGCACCGCAGTGGGGGCAGATGGTGTTGGCCGAAGCCTCCTTTATAACTTCCTTGGATATCTCGCCGTAGTCAACGGATGTGCCCTGGGTGGCCGTCATCTGCTTCTCTATGGCCTGAAGCCTCTCCTCTATCTCATCAGGGGTGAGCATCACATGGCCGCACTCCCTGCAGGTGGCCCGGAGTATGTCCTTTATCTTCTTCACGAACCCAACGTGGATGACGGGCATGGCCAGGTCTATGTGACCGAAGTGTCCCGGACAGGTATCCACACGACCGCCGCAGGTCTTACACCTCAGCCCCGGCTCTATCACCCCGAGGTGTGTGTCCATCAGCCCCATCTCTATCGGGAACCCGTCGTCGTCGTAGGTGTCCGCAGTTATGACCTTCGTGGCCGACATCCTTCTCATCTCGTCGGGAGACAGCAGTGCGAACTGTATCT
Organism: Thermoplasmata archaeon; assembly: GCA_021161085.1. Classification (GTDB taxonomy): domain Archaea; phylum Thermoplasmatota; class Thermoplasmata; order JAGHBH01; family JAGHBH01; genus JAGHBH01. The sequence continues at coordinate 879 of JAGHBH010000106.1, forward strand.
CCCTTATCTTCTTGGATACGCCGTGCACCATCATTCTAAATCCCCCGGATGAAGTCTCATTATCACACCCATCGATATCAACTCGTCCAGCAGCAGTTTGAAGGCATAGGATGTCTGGATGGCATATATGTTGGAGTTGTTGCCGCACACGGAACACCTGAGGCTGCCCCTCCTGTCCATGAAGGCCACATGGCCACAGTCTGGGTTGCCGCACACATACAGGAGCGTTCCGTCGGATTCATCCAGCAGCCTGTCCTTTATCACCATGGAGGCGCCGTGGGCGATGAGGCAGTCCCTCTCCATCTCGCCGAACCTCAGACCGCCCTGCCTGCTCCGTCCCTCGGTGGGCTGTCTGGTCAATATCTGCACCGGCCCCCTGGCCCGAACGTGCATCTTTCCGGCCACCATGTGGTGCAGCTTCTGGTAGTATATGACACCGACGAAGATGTCCGCCTCTATCCGCTTGCCAGTCACGCCGTCGTAGAGAACCTCCTTGCCGTTGTGCTTGAACCCGTTCTCCACGAGCGCATGTCTCAGGGCTTCCTCCCTCTCGCCGCTGAACGCCGTCCCGTCGATGAACCTCCCCTCCATGGAGCCGACCTTGCCCCCTATCATCTCCAGCACGTGGGCCACGGTCATACGGGACGGGATGGCGTGGGGGTTGATTATGAGATCAGGGGTTATCCCGTCGGCGGTGAAGGGCATGTCATGCTGGGGTACTATGAGTCCTATCACACCCTTCTGGCCGTGTCGGGATGCGAACTTGTCACCCAGCTCCGGGATACGGAGATCCCTGACCACGACCTTGACCAGACGGCTGCCGTTCTCCGACTCCGTCAGTATCACGCTGTCCACCCATCCGACCTCGCCGGGCCGGACCGTGGTACTGCTCTCCCTCCTCTTCTGGGGTATCAGCAGGTCCGTCTGCTCCTCCAGGAATCTCGGGGGAGAGGTCTTGCCTATGAGGACGTCACCGCCCTCCACCAGGACCTCCGGGACTATCAGCCCGTCCTCGCTGAGCCTGGTATATGCGGTGTCCGCCCTTGCCCCCCTTATCTCCGGGTCAGGAACCTCGAAATGGTCCTCCTGGCCGCCGGGATACCGCCGTTCCTCGTCCCTGTACGTCCGTAGGAAGGAAGACCTGCCGAGCCCCCGGTCTATGGACCCCTGGTTGAAGATCAGCGCGTCCTCCATGTTGTAGCCGTGATAAGAGAGCACGGCAACCACGAAGTTCTGGCCGGCCGGCCGCTCGTTGAACTTGATGAAGGACATTGCCTCCGTCTGCAGCAGCGGTTTCTGGGGATAGTGGAGCAGATGCCCCCGGGTATCCGGGCGTATCCGGTAGTTGGATGCCGCAAGACCCAGGGACTGTTTGGCCATGGCGGCGCCCATGGTGATCCTCGGAGAGGAGTTGTGCTCCGGATAGGGGACAAGGCTTGATGCGACACCCAGGATGAGAAGGGGATCAACCTCCATGTGGGTGTGCTCCTCCGTGAGCTCCTTGGGGACCTCGAAGGTCTTCTCGCACTTCTTGCACCGCAGCACCGCATTCTTCTCCCGCATGCCCATGTTTTCCCACACCACATCCTCTTTGGAGATGGGCTTTCCGCAGACCGGACAGTGCCTGGGCACGCTGTAGGCGTAGACGGCCACGAATGCGTTCTCCTCCTCCTCGGCGTCCACCCACTCCAGCACACCGTTGGTGAACAGGTCCTTGGAGATCTTTATCTCCCCCCGCTCTATCTCCTCCAGCATCTTCTTGGTGAGGTTGACGTCCCCATCCTCCACTATCAACAGCGGCCTCCTCAGACGGCCGGCATCGCAGTTGATGATGACCTCGTTCATGTCCGGATCGTATCTCACGTTCACCTCATGGGATATCTCTCCCCTGCGCCGTCTCTTCCTGAGCTCCGCCACGAGAACCTCCGGCTCGGCGTGAAGGCCCACCAGGTCCCCGTTGAGATACACCTTCCCCTTGGTCATCTCCTCCCTCAG
>JAGHBH010000014.1 GCA_021161085.1 Thermoplasmata archaeon
CCTGGCCACTATGCGGATCACGTCTCCCGCCTTCAGGGGATGATCATGCCCGACCACGCGCTTGGTCCTCACGTCTATTGCCCGGATGAATCCCTCCGCCAGGTCGGTGTGCACCCTGGCCGCCAGGTCCAGAGCGGTTGAGCCGGGGGGCATGAGATAGGCGTCGGGGAGCACCCTGCCCTCCTTGTCCGTGTAGTGGGTCTCGTCCTCGACCGGATATACGGGAATCAAGCCGAGCACCTCGTAAGCCGCCTTTTCCATGCACTCCTGGACACCCGTGCTCCCGTGTTTTTCCAGATATTCGGCGATCCTGTCAAGGGCCTTCCTCTGCGGCTGGGACAGAGAAGCCCCCTCCTTCACGGAGAACGACCCCGCCCCCGGTGTGTAATCGACCAGACCCGCCTTGGCGGCACGGCGCAGGGCCAGTTCGTACTCCGCCGCAGTGGGAACCACAATATCCCCCTCCTTTCTCATTCTCTCCACCACATCTCCCTCCGCCATATCCATCTTGTTGGCCGCTATCACGATGGGCTTAGCCTCCCTCCTTATCTCCCTCGCCAGGGAGAGCATGTGTTCCTCCGTCCAGCTGCGGGGTTTGTCGGGAAGGTCCACCCTCCGCAGGGCGGAATATACGTGGGCCTCGGTAACGCCCAGGCCCGTGAGCCTGTCGTGTATCGCCTCCTCTATCTTGCCGCGGGTGCTCTCCAGCATCCTGGCGGTCTTCTCCCACCCCCGCTGGAGTATCCCCGCTATCCAGTAGGATATCTCGTCGTCCAGAAAACGGATGTCCTCCACCGGGTCCCTCTCGCCGGGTTTACAAGGGTTCCCCTCTGCGTCCGTGGAACCGGAGGCGTCAACCACGTGGATGAGCACGTGGGCCTGCCGGAGGTCGTCCAGGAAGCGGTTTCCCAATCCTTTGCCCGTGTGGGCCTCCGGTACCAGGCCGGCCACGTCTATCAACTCTATGGGTATCAGCCGGGTGCCGTCCACACAGAGGGAGTTCCTGGGGTTGCACTCCACACCGAAGTCCACATGGGGGCACGGAGCCCGGAGATAGCCCACCCCCCTGTTGGCCTCTATTGTTGTGAACGGATACGATGCTATCTCGGCGGAGGCCAGGGTGGCGGCGGAGAAGAACGTGCTCTTGCCCACGTTCGGCTTTCCCACCAGTCCTATCTCCATCAAACACCCCTCCCTTCCTACGCCCTCCCCTCCATCTCCGCCATCTTCTCCCTTATCGCGGCCTGGGCGGCGGCGAGCCTGGCGACCGGTATACGGTAGACGGAGCAGCTCACGTAGTCCAGGCCTATCCCGTGGAAGAAATGTATGGAACGGGGTTCTCCCCCGTGCTCGCCGCAGACGCCTATCTGGAGGTCGGGGCGGGTCTTCTTTCCCCACTCTATGGCTATCATCATGAGCCTGCCAACGCCCTTGACGTCTATTATCTCGAATGGGTTGTCCTGCAGTATCTTCCTCTCGTTGTACAGCGGCAGGAACTTGTTTTCCGCGTCCTCCCGGGAAAAGCTGAAGGTCGCCTGGGTGAGGTCGTTGGTGCCGAAGCTGAAGAACTCCGCTATCTCCGACAGCTTGCCCGCCCTCATGCAGGACCGGACCACCTCCATCATCGTCCCGAACTTGTACCGGAGAGCGGCGCCGGTCCTGTCCCTGACCTCGGCAACCACCCTCTCCACAAGGCCGTGGGCCCATTTCAGCTCCTGGGCGGTGCACACCTGCGGTATCATTATCTCCGCCTTCACCCTGACACCCTCACGCTGGACCTCTGCCATGGCCTCGAAGATGGCCCTGACCTGCATCTCGTATATCTCGGGATAGGTGATGCCCAGGCGGACACCACGGTGTCCCAGCATGGGGTTGACCTCCGCCAGCGAGTGGACCTTCCGCAGCACCTCTTTCTTCTTCTCGAGAAGGGACAGCCAGTCCACTCCCTCCTGGCGCATCTTTTCTATCTTGTCCACCACGTCCTCCAGCAGGGGTTCGTAGATGTCTCCCAGGTCCTTGCCCAGTATGTCAGTGGATCCCTGGACGTCCATGAATGAGTCGAAGGCGTGCTTTATCTTCTCCAGGGCGGAGATCTCCTCCATGAGCTCCTCTATGGGCGGCAGGAACTCGTGGAGAGGCGGATCCAGTAGGCGGATGGTCACCGGGAGACCGTTCATGGCCCGGAACATCTCCTTGAAGTCCTCGCGCTGCATGGGCAGGAGCTTGTCCAGGATCGCCCTCCTCTCCTCCTCGGTGTCCGCCAGTATCATCTCCTGCACCAGGGGAAGCCGGTCCGGGGCGTTGAACATCCTCTCCGTCCTGCACAGCCCTATGCCCTCCCCTCCGAACTCCCTGGCCCTCCTGGCTTCCTCCGGGGTGTTGGCGTTGGCCCGCACGCCGAGACGCCTGTATTCGTCGGCCCAAGAGAGGACCTCCTTCATCTCGTCGGTGAGAGACGGCTCTATGGTGGGCATCTCCCCGAGCCAGACCCGGCCGGTGGTGCCGTCTATGGTTATTATATCTCCTTCCGCTATCCTGGTCTCACCTATGAGGGCGAACCTGCCCCGGTGGTTTATCTCTATGTCCTCTGCGCCGGAGACACAGGGTTTACCCATCCCCCTGGCCACGACGGCGGCATGGCTTGTCTTCCCACCACGACTGGTGAGTATGCCCTCGGAGGCGAAGAACCCGTGGATATCCTCCGGCTTGGTCTCCTCCCTCAACAGTATGACCTTCATCCCCTTCTTCTTCCTGGCCACCGCCTCGTCGGCGTCGAAGACAACGGCTCCCACGGCCACACCGGGGGACGCGGGCAGGCCAACTGCAAGGGGTTCCTCCTTCACCGTGGGGTCCAGCTGCCTGTGCAGCAGACGTTCCATGGACTCCGCCGGTATCCTCAACAGTGCTTCCTCTTTGGAGAGTATGCCCTCCCGGTGCATGTCCACGGAGGTTCTCACAAGGGCTCTGGCTGTCATCTTGCCGTTTCTGGTCTGGAGGATGTACACCTTACCCCTCTCTATGGTGAACTCCATATCCTGTACCTCGTGATAATAGGACTCCAGCTCGTGTCTTATCTCCTCCAGGGTCTGGTATGCCTCCGGCATCTCCTCCTTCAACAGGTGGATGGGCTTCGGGGTGCGGATGCCCGCCACCACGTCCTCGCCCTGGGCGTTGGTGAGATACTCCCCGTAGAACCTGTTCTCTCCCGTGCCCGGGTCCCTGGTGAAGGCAACGCCCGTGGCCGAGTCGTTTCCCATGTTGCCGAAGACCATGGCCTGTACGTTGGCCGCCGTCCCGTCGGCGATGTCGGGGGTTATGTTGAACTCACGCCGGTAGTCCACGCACCGCCTTCCCTCCCAGGAAGAGAAAACGCCGACAATGGCCATCTCCAGCTGCTCGTACGGATCTGAGGGCAGGCTGCGGCCGGCCTCCCTCTCAACGATCCTCTTGTACTCCTCCACCAGCCTCATCATGTCCCCCTCGTCCAGGTCGGTGTCGGCCTTGACGCCCTTCTCCTCCTTCAGCCGGTTCATGGCCATGTCGAAATACTCGTCGTCCACCCCGAGGGTTATCTTGGAAAAGAGGGATATGAAACGGCGGTAGGAATCGTATGCGAACCGTGGGTTGTCGGTCTCCCTGGCCAGGGCCTCCACGGTCTCGTCGTTCAACCCCAGGTTGAGGATGGTGTCCATCATACCCGGCATTGAGACCGCCGCACCGCTCCTCACGGATACCAAGAGCGGTCTCTCCGTCCCCCCGAAAACGCGCCCGGTCTCCCGTTCCACCACCTTCATCTTCTCCCTCACCTGGGACATAAGACCGGGGGGAAGCCTTTTTCCGGCGGCGTAGAAGGCCCTGCAGGCCACGGTGGAAACCACAAAACCAGGAGGCACGGGCAGCCCGGCCTGGGTCATGGCGCACAGACCGCTGCCCTTTCCTCCCAGGGTCTTCTTATCCTTGGGGTCTCCCTCTGTGAAGAGGAACACGTATTTTTCTCCCTTCTCTTCCTTCTCCCTGTCCCCGGAGGCACCGCCGACCACGCTACCAGCATCCGATTTTCCCGTCATATACATCACTCATCCGAAGCACTCCGACACAGCCTTGACACTGTCTCGCTTGTGTTCGCTTGTCCAGAAGATAAACCCCTGTGATGATATAAAAATATCTCCTTTTTCTTTTTCTGACCGGCCACTCCATCTGCAGCTATTCCCTGCTCATCTTCCTTATCTCCGCCTCGATCTTCCTGGCCTTCTCTTCCCCGGTGAACACCAGTATGGCGGAGTATATGGCCTTCGAAAGGCCTGGGAGGTCCCCTGTGGAGATATTCTCCGGATCCAGCCCGAGGTTCGCACACTGTTTCTTGAGGATGAACCTGCCCATGGGACCCATCTCCTGGGCCATCAGCGCATGCAGTTCCTTGCTTATCTCCGTGGTCATGTCATCTCCCCAGCCGTTTGAGATCTTTCTCCACATTCTCGGCGTGGAACCCCGCATTCACCTCCCTGAACACCTCCAGAGCCCTGTTCAACACCTCCTCCGCCTCCTTCTTCTTTTTATGCTCCATGAGGGCCTTGCCATACTCGTGGAGGGCCAGCCCCATGTCATATTTTATTCCCATCTCCTCCAGGGAGGATATGGCGCTGCGGAAGTGTTCTTCAGCCTCCTCCCAGTTCCCTTCCTTCGAGGAGATGATGCCGTACACGGTCTCCATGCTGGCCAGGACATATTTCTCGCCCGCTTTTTCGAAGAACTCCCTGGCCTTGTCACAGTATTCCCTGGCCTTGGCCAGGGCCCCCTTCTTGGCCGCGCACTCGCCCGCGTTCCCTAGGGCGTAGCCCCTGGTCCTAAGGTCGCCTCCCTTCTCGGCGTTCTCTATGGAAAGGCTGTAACATTCCAGCGCCTCGTCAAGGTCCCCGTGTTCCTTGTAGACCTCTCCCATATTGTTATAGGCCCTGGCCACCTCACCCCATTCCCCCAGACGGGACAGTATCTCTATTGCCTCCTTGTACTGTGCGATGGCATCCCCCCTCCTCCCCCCGTCGTGGTAGATGTTGGCGAGATCTATCTTGGCGCTGCCCAGAATGGCCTCCTCCCCCAATTCCTTGGCTATGCCTATCACCCTCTCCGTGTGGAACATGGCCTTCTCCATCTCTCCCTTCCGCCAGTATATCTTTCCCATACCCCGGTAGGCGTCTGCCGCTATCCTGCTCTTCTCGTCCACCAGGGAGAGGGCTCTCGAGTACCACATGGAGGCGTCCTCCCACTGGCTCCTGTTCCTTGCAATGTGTCCCAGCCTGAGGGATGCCTCGGCCCCCCTCTCCCCCCTGTCCTTTCTGGCCACACCGGAAAGCACCTTGGAAGCCTCCTCCCAGTCGCCAAGGATGCCCAGTATCTCGCCAAGGAGGAGGAGGGAATCCAGCTCCAGTTCCTCTTCTCCCGCACGTCGGGCATCCTCGGCGGCCGTTCCCGCCATGGCCCGGGCCTGGTCGAACGCAAGGCGTTTCATGGCCTCCCTGGCCGCCTCGTAAAACTTCTCGGCCGCCTCCTTCCACAGGCCGGCCTCGTGAGCCTGGCGCCCCGTGATATACGGAGGCGTCCCCTCCTCCAGACAGGCGTTGTAGAGTCTCTCATGGATCTCCCTCGCCCTCTCGGATGGAACGGAATCCCTGACAACCTCCGCCATCAGGGTATGGTGGACACTGTATCCATCCTCCGTTTTCTCCAGAACTCCCTTTTCCACGAGGGACATGAAAACATCGAAAACATCCTCCCAACCCAGCACCCGTGCGGCCACGGCCTCTGGCAGGCTGCCCCCGTAAAGAGCGGCGACCTCCAGCAGCTCCCTCTCCCTATCCGAAAGTGAGGACAGGGTGGATGATATGGCCTCCCTGAGCGTGCCCGGGAGGGACATCTTCGCCGACGATATCTTTTTCCTCCACTCGGGGTCGCTGGTGTCTATGCCGTATCTCTCGATGAGGTCGGATAGCATCTCCTTGAGGAACAGGGGATTCCCCCGGGTGGCGGAATAGAGGGAGACCACCAGGGCCTTTGGTGGTTCCGCACCCAGCCTGTCCGCGACGTACTCCTCCACCTCATCAGGCGTCAGCGGCTCCAGCTTTATGCTGGAAACCAGCTGGGCCATCACCAGCTCGGCCATGGCCTCCACCAGCGGGTGTTCCCGTCCATCGGAACCGGACAGCTTTTCCAGGACATAGGCCCCTATCAACAGGACCCTGGAACGAGATATGCCGCCGGCCAGGTGACAGAAGAGGGATATGGAATCTGGGTCGCCCCAGTGTATGTTGTCGACGAAGAACACGAGGGGTTTTTCCGCAGCCGCCGTTCTGACGGCTTCCACCACGGCGTCGAAGAGCTCTTCCCTGCCCCTGCCCGCACCCTTTCTGCTACCCACGGCCAGAAGTTCCGCGGCTTTATCCGCGGCATCCCCGGAAACCTCCTGGTCCTTGAGAGCCTTCAGCAGGACCTGGAAAGGAGCATAGGGCTCAGCCGCCCCTTCCATGAATCTGTATTCGATGAAGTTCGCATCCACCCGGGAGACGAACTCCTTCACCAGGGCCGCCTTCCCGACACCCGTCTCTCCGAATACGAAAACCGTGATGCCCTTTCCCTCCTTGACCTCCCGGAATATCTCTCTCAGGCGTTCGAGTTCCTTTTTCCTTCCTATCAGCATGCCGGCACCTCTTTACACCAATTAAGACTAATAAGAATAGGTCTTATACACTTTTTGGTGGAACGGGGGTTTGGTGGAACGGGGAGTGGGCTACGGGTTGCGGGATAGCGGGGCAAAGGAGGCATGAGGGAAAACGAGAGGCCTGGCGGACATCCGGGAAATCCGACCTGTTCGACCGATAGGGTATTACCTTACCTTTTCCGCCCCCTTCCCCCTCCTCCTCAGGCCTCTGGACTTCTTGCCGGCACTGGTGAGCCCCCGGTAGACCCTTCCCTTGTTGGCCGGATCGCATATCCAGTTTATGCGGGGGTCGTTCTTTATCACCGGGTGGTGGGGGTCGACCAGGATGACCTCGTAGTACTTGTGCTTGCCGTCCTCTCCCACCCAGTAGGAGTTCAACACCTCCATGTTGGGATATCTCTTGGCCACACGCTGCTCGGCCACCCTCTGGAGGTTCATCTTCAACGTTATCTTCTTGACACCTCTCCTCTTGGCCCGACGGCCCTTGCGGATGGCGTGCTTCCTGAAGCTCCCTTTCCTCACCCTGGCGCGGACTACGACATATCCCTGTTTGGCCCTGTAGCCCAGGGCGCGCGCCCTGTCGAGTCGGGTGGGATGTTCCACCCTCACGAAGGAGGGCCCCCTGCGGAATTCCACCATCCTCTCCCAGTGTCTCTCGCCCATCTCACCGTCCTTGGGCCTCTTCCACGCCTCTTTCACATAGCCGTACATGTTCTTCGGCCCGGATTTCTCTTCCTCGGTCATACGCTCACCTCGTCGTCTGTGTTTCATTCTTCAACGCGGCATACTCCGTCATATCCCGTCCTGCCGCCGTTTGGCTGTTTCCGGATTCACCCCTTCCTACCGTGCGACGCCGCCTGTCAACGTCTTTTTCCTTTTTGCCAGCGTTTTTGCCGCAGGCAAAAAGGCAGGTGGGACCACGCCGCCCATTGGCCGTTCTTCCTTTTCGCCAGCGTTTTTGCCGCAGGCAAAAAGGCTGGGGCACATCTCCATGCGGGACGCATCCCGCCACCGTATTCTGGGAGACCTGGTTAAAAAGGAGGTGTATAAAAAGGTTGGGTCTCCTGTTGCGGAGGATGTCAAGATAGGGGTTAAGAGGTTGTCGTATCCCGAAAAGATTTCACCAGTGGGTTTATAAGGGGTGGGATGTGTAAGTTAAATGCGGCAAAGGTTAGGTGGATTATACGAGAGAAAGAGAGGGGAGAACTGAGCACGTCGGCTATAGCAAGAGCTCAGAAAATATGCAGGAGAAGGGTATTACAGATCTGGGCAGAATACCGGGCAGTGGCAACGTGAAATACCACATGAGCCTGGGCAACGGGTTCTACGAAACCCCAACCCAAGCATTCCACCGCAAACCCCCACCAGAAAAAATACTCGGCCAAGCCATGGAGGTGATCTTCAACGACCAGTGAAACGAAAACGGGATACTACAGGTGCGAACGGCGACCGCAGTCTGTAAATACTTCGGAACCTTTCTCATTCCCATCCCTTCTGGGCGCCCCGAAACCGGGGTGCTAGTGCACCATCCAGAAG